>NZ_JARGEF010000004.1:0-113996 GCF_033794725.1 Streptomyces sp. ID05-39B
CGGTGGTTCCGGAGGCCATGTGCGCCACTTCCTCGTGTGCGGTGGGGACGGGTGGGTGTCGGAACACCGTAGGAAAGCGCAGGTCAAGGGCACATGTGGTGGGGCAACATAGTTCGCGGGCGGTGTGTGCGTGCGGCCACCATGCCGGCTCGGGGAAAGGCGGTTCAGGGGATCGATGGTGGTCGAAACGAGCGCCGTCCGGGACGCGTAGTTCGGGGTGATTTGGTGGTGCGGTGCTGACTCCCGTGCTGTTTTGGTGCTGACCAAAAGCCCATGTCATCACCCGTCTTCACCTGTCCCGTGCTGACTACGCTCCGTTGGTATGGGCAGGGTGCTGCGCCCAGGCGCGGTGCGCGTTCGTCCCGGCAGATTCTTCGTCTGCTGGTGGTACACCGTCCCGACCGCTCCTGGCCTGCGAAAATGGCCTATGTCATGTAGCATAAGTTACCGTTAGGTAGCTTCATGGTGTACTTCACCCATGCAAGGAAGGCGCACAGCATGGTCAACAGTCCGCTGTCCGAGCGCGGGCTCTTCGGACACGCAATCGTCGGGGTAGCGGCCGTATGAGCCCGCGCAAGGGTGGCAGCCGGGATCGAATGGTGCTCAGTGCCGCGGTGCTGCTGCGCGAGTACGGAGCGAGCGCGACCAGCATCGACCGCGTGCTCGGGCACAGCGGTGCCCCGCGCGGCTCGGTCTACTACCACTTTCCCGGCGGGCGGGCGCAGTTGATCGACGAGGCAGTGACGTTCGCCGGTGACTTCATCGGCAGTCTGATCGAGAACATGACGCAGGCCCACGACCCGGTGGAGGCGATCGACGCCTTCTTCTCCATGTGGCGCGAGCAGCTCGTTGACAGCGAGTTCCGGGCCGGCTGCCCGATCGTGGCTGTGGCAGTGGAGAGCAACGACGAGGCCCCGCAATTGGCCCGTTCCGCGGCCGCGGTCTTCGGGCGATGGCAGGAGGCGCTTGCCGCCAAGTTCGTCCGGCACGGACTGCCCGAGGAGCGGAGCAAGCGGCTGGCCGCCTTCGTCGTCGCCGCGGTCGAAGGCGCGGTGATCATGTGCCGGGCCGAGCAGAGCGCCGCCCCGTTGGAGGCGGCCGCAGCGGAGATCCATGACCTGTTGACCTACGCCCTGCGCGACCTGCCCGACACCGGCCCAACACAACGACCTTGACCACCTGTCACCCGGATTTCCCTCCCATCACAAGGAACCGCAATGCCCACGCTCGATCGCCAGGACAACGTCTTCGTCCTCGACCTCGGGGACGGCGAGAATCGCTTCCACCCCGACTGGCTCGCCGCCGTCAATGCCGCGCTGGACGAGGTGGAGAAGGCGGACGGGTCGCGTGCTCTGGTGACCACCGCCACTGGGAAGTTCTACTCCAACGGCCTGGACCTGGACTGGCTGTTCGCCCACGCCGACCAGCGAAAGGAGTATGTCGCCAGCGTCCACGCACTCCTCGCACGGATGCTGTCGCTGCCTGTGATCACCGTGGCCGCCCTGCAGGGGCACACCTTCGCAGCCGGCGCGATGTTCTCCCTCGCGCACGACTTCCGTGTGATGCGGGCCGACCGCGGCTACTGGTGTCTGCCCGAGGCCGACATCAACATCCCCTTCACCCCGGGGATGTCCGCGCTGATCCAGTCCCGGCTGACCCCGCAGACCGCGCACGAGGCCATGACCACGGCCCGCCGCTACGGGGGCCAGGACGCCCTCGCCGTAGCCCTCGTCGACCGCGCGGTGGACGAGGATGCCGTAAGCCGGACCGCCATCGAGATCGCCCATGCTCAGGTCGGAAAGGCCGGCGACACGCTCGGCACCATCAAGGCCCGTATGTACGCATCCGCTCTGGACGCCTTGCGGGACGGGGACATCTCTCTCGGCTGACTCCGCCCCGGGCACCGGGTGCCCGTTCGTGAACGGCTCGTCTCCGTGGTCGATCCCGGACAGCGGCGGCGAGCGGGCAACGTGTCGGGCCGCCCGGAACGGTCCGCCAACCTGCGCGGCTTGAGTGCGCAGGTCCACTGCCTGCGTCCGCACACGGCACCTGTCGTTCGCGGACGCGGAAGCGGACCGAACCAGTACAGCCGCACGGCTGTTGAGACGGCCACACGGCTGTCGATGAGGAGGACGAGCAGATGACGCACCCGCCCCAGGCCACCGAGGCCACCTGGCACAAGACCGCCTGCATTCTGTGCGAGAACAATTGCGGGGTGCAGATCCAGACCGACGGCCGCCGCTTCGCGAAGATCCGCGGCGACAAGGACCACGTCCTGACCAACGGATACACCTGCAACAAGGCCCTGCGCCTGGACCACTACCAAAACGGTGCGGAGCGGCTGACCACGCCCCTGCGCCGGGAGGCGGACGGCAGCTTCACCCCGCTCGACTGGGACACCGCCATCCGCGAGATCGCCGCCCGGCTGAAGGCGGTGCGCGACACCCATGGCGGTGAGTCGATCTTCTACTACGGCGGCGCGGGGCAGGGCAATCACCTCGGTGGCGCGTACAACGGCGCCCTCATGCGCGCCCTGGGCGCCCGCTACTCCTCCAACGCTCTTGCCCAGGAGAAGCTCGGCGAGGCCTGGGTCGACGCCCATCTGACCGGTGGGCACACCGCGGGCGAGTTCGAGCATGCCGAAGTATCGATGTTCATCGGCAAGAACCCCTGGCAGACACACGGTGTGCCGCGCGCTCGCACCGTGCTCAAGGAGATCGCCAAGGACCCGACCCGCACGATGATCGTGATGGATCCGGTGCGCACCGAGACCGCCGACCTCGCCGACGTTCACCTTCAGGTGAAGCCAGGGACCGACGCCTGGTGCCTGGCCGGCATCCTCGGCGTCCTGGTCCAGGAAGACCTGATCGACCACGCGTTCCTCGAGGCCCACACGGTGCAGGCCGAGGAGGTGCTTCCGCACCTGAAATCCGTGAACGTCGCCCGGTGCGCCGAGGTGTCCGGCCTGGACGAGGATCTGCTGCGCACCACCGCGCGGCGCATCGCCGCCGCCTCCAGCGTGTCGACGTACGAGGACCTGGGCGTGCAGCAGGGCCCCAACAGCACGCTCATCTCGTACCTCATCAAGCTGATATGGCTGCTGACCGGGAATTTCGCCAAGCCGGGAGCCATGCAGCCGCACTCGTGGAGTGCCCCGCTGGCCCGTTACACCACCCGGATCCGCCGCACCCCCGTCACCGGTGCCCGCATGCTCGGAGGCGTGGTGCCCTGCAACGTCATCGCCGAGGAGATCCTCACCGACCATCCGAAGCGGTTCCGCGCGATGCTCATCGAGTCGTCCAACCCGGCCCACTCCCTGGCGGACTCCGCCGCCTTCCGGGAGGCGCTCGCGGCCCTCGACCTGGTCGTCGTCATCGACATCGCGATGACCGAGACCGGCCGCCTGGCCGACTACGTGCTGCCCGCGTCCTCGCAGTTCGAGAAGTGGGAGGCCACCTTCTTCAACTTCGAGTTCCCGCGCAACTCCTTCCATCTGCGGGCCCCGGTCCTCGACCCGCTGCCCGGCACGCTGCCCGAACCGGAGATCCACGCCCGCCTTGTCCGGGAACTGGGAGTCGTCCCCAACATCCATCTGGCGGTGCTCCGCACAGCAGCCCGCCTGGGCCGGACCCCCTTCAAGCTGGCGTTCGCCGCACTGGCGGCTGTCGACAAGAAGGTCCTCGGCATGGCCCCGTACCTGCTGTACGAGACCCTCGGCCCGACCCTGCCCGACGGCGCCCGGTCGGCCGCCGTGCTGTGGGCGCTCGCCCAGCGCATCGGCCGCGAGTATCCCCAGGCCATGCGCAGGGCCGGACACACGAATGCCGACGCCCTCTTCGACGCGATGCTGGCCGGCCGTTCCGGCATCACCTTCACCCAGGACGAGTACGAGGACGCCTGGCGGTACGTGGCCCACCCCGGCCACCGCATCCCGCTGCCCATCCCCGAACTTCTCGGCCTGCTCGATGCCTTGGACAAGACTGCATCGGTGCACACCACGGAAGAGTTTCCCTTCGTCCTGGCCGCCGGACAGCGCCGGGCATTCACCGCGAACGCCATCTTCCGCGACAACACCTGGCGCAAGCGCGATCCCGACGGCGCCCTACGGATCAACCCGCACGATGCGGAGCAACTCGGCCTGACCGACGGCGCCCGCGCCCAGATCACCACCGGGCGGGGAACCGCCCAGGCCACCGTGGAGGTCGACGGCCGCATGCAGCCCGGCCACGCCGCCCTGCCCAACGGCTTCGGCCTCGACCTCCCCACCGCGGACGGCACCACCGAACGCACCGGCGTCGCCCTGAACACCCTCACCGACCTGCGCTGGCGCGACCCGATCGCCGGCACGCCGTGGCACAAGCACGTGCCTGCCCGCATAGAGGCCCTCCGGGACTGAGGAGCGCTGGGTGACCACAGACCGGTGCAGGAACCGAGACCCGGTCCGCCAGCGAGCGGACCGGACCCGTCGGGCAGTACCCGGCGATGAAACAGCGGCCGCCGTAGATCATCTCAGTGTGGCCGTCGCCGAACGGCAGGTAGCAGTCCCCGCGAGCTGGAGCGTCTCACAGTGAGACTCCCCCCTTCGGTGCCCTCCGACATGCTCAGGACGACGCCTCACGGTGGAGCGTGACGAGTGGGAGGGCGGACATGGCGAAACAGCTGTGGGGGCACCGAGAACGGCTGTTGGCCCTGGGCGGTGCGGTGGCGACGGTCGCGGGTGCCCCGGCCGGTCCCGGGGTCGCCGTCACGGGTGTCGTACTGGGGTGCTGGGAGGCGTGCGGCCTGTGGCTGTGGAACGCCTGGACCCGAGGAGCGAGGAAGGGCACATGACGCTGACGGCGTCCACCCACCGGATCGAACGCTGTGGGCGCCACGTCACCTCCCGGCGTCAACCCTTCTCCGGCCCCAGCCGGATCCCGTACGCCGTGATCTTGCGGTAGATCGTCGCCCGGGAGATGCCCAGCGCCTTGGCCGCCTTCGCCCTGTCTCCGCCGTGGTCGAGGAGGGACTGGACGATCAGGTCGCGTTCTGTTGACTCCCAGGCGGACAGGGGGTGTTGAGCCTGGGAGAGCAGGGACGGCGGGAGGTCGGACTCCACGATCAGGGGCCCGAACGGTGCGCCTGCGCGTATCGGAGTGAGCCGTCGAGTTGGCGGACGTTCCCTGGCCAAGGCGTCCGGGAGAGGGCTCGCAACGCGTCGTCCGTGCACCGGATGCCTCCGCTGTCGCCACCCTGGCGGGACAGCAGGCAGGTCACGAGCGCAGGGATGTCGGTCGTACGGTGTCGCAGCGACGGGACCGTGACCTCGGCCCCGAACCGCGCCCGCACCGCGGCGGCGGGTTTCGCCTGCCGGGACGAGACCCGGCCGGCGGGACGAGCGCGGCCGGGACGGCGGGGACGGGGACCCCCGCCCCGTCGGCTACGTCCTGCTGTGCCGTGTGCACGCTTACGGCGATCTCCACGTCGAGCTCATCAACTACGACGAGGAGATGCTCCTCTCCGGCATCCCGCCGCGTGAGGCCCGCACCACCGTCGCCGCGGTACAGCCCCTCACCCATGACATCGTCCGGCTCGGCCTGATGATCGACCCGGCTGACGAACTGCCGTACCGCACCGGGCAGTACCTGGACATCCAGGTGCCCGGCACCGACCAGTGGCGGTCGTTCTCCATGGCGGGCCTGCCCGCTGAAGGGCCCGGCGGCCGACTGGAGTTCATCATCAGGCGCTACCCCGGCGGACTGTTCTCCAGTTTCAGCAGCTCGGGGAGTCGTTGGCAACGCGTCGTGACAACAGCGTCTTGCCGTCGGTGTCCAGCGCGAGGCTGTGATGGTGTCCCTTGCCGCTGTCGAGTCCCGCCCGTATCCGTTTCCGATTGCGCTGCGCGTTCGAGCGCTGAGGCTCGTCCCGCCTCAACTCCACTCGCTCTCCTCCTGGGTTCACTTCAGCCCTTGCTAAGCGGACTGCAGTCCGCTACGTTCTCGCAGTAGCGGACAACGATCCGTTTAGCGGCACTTCAGCACCGGATACGGCTAAGACCCATGGCCGACTACCGGCCTTCGTGCCCAGCAATGCGCCGGTACGCGACCGGCGTACGTCACCACACCTGCCCATCCGACCCAATCGCGTTCTGTCTGCGGAGGGACCAAGTGCTTGACATCGCCCAAGAGTTGAGTCGATGGGCCGAGGAGGGCCGCGAGTTCGCCGTGGCCACCGTTGCCGGTGTGAGCGGCAGCGCGCCACGCGGACTCGGGGCGGCCCTGGCCGTCGACCGCGACGGCACCGCCATCGGATCGGTCTCCGGCGGTTGTGTGGAAGGAGCCGTCTACGACCTCTGCACGCAAGCGCTCGCGGATGGCAGGTCGGTCGTCGAACGGTTCGGCTACAGCGATGAGGACGCCTTCGCTGTCGGTCTCACCTGCGGCGGGATCATCGACATCCTGGTCACGCCGGTCACCGTCGACGCACCGGTCAGGACGGTGTTCCGGTCCGCACTGACCAGCGCCGCCCGCAACGAGCCGGCCGCCCTCACGCAGGTGATCCGCGGCCCGGCCGAGCTCCTGGGCAAGAGCCTGCTCGTTCGCCCCGACGGCACGTACGAGGGATCGCACGGAGACGACCAGGCTGTGCTGGACCGGACCGCGGCCGCCCAGGCGCACGCCCTGCTGGAGGCCGGCCGTACCGGCACCGTCGAGATCTCCGAGGACGGATCGCTCTGCCCCGGTGGTCTCGCCCTGCTCGTCGAGGCGAACACGCCTCCTGCCCGCATGATCGTGTTCGGGGCGATCGACTTCGCGGCGGCGCTGGTCAGGGTCGGCAAGTTCCTCGGCTACCACGTCACCGTGTGCGACGCCCGCCCCCTCTTCGCCACCCGGGCCCGCTTCCCGGACGCCGACGACATCGTCGTCGACTGGCCCCACCGCTACCTCCGGAGCACATCGACCGACGCGCGCACCGTCCTGTGCGTTCTCACCCACGACGCCAAGTTCGACGTACCCCTGTTGCAGGAGGCCCTGCGGATGCCGGTCGCCTACATCGGTGCCATGGGCTCCCGCCGCACCCACGCCGACCGCGAGCGCCGATTGCACGAAGTCGGCCTGAGCGAGCGTGAGTTGGCTCGGCTCAGGTCACCGATCGGCCTCGACCTCGGCGCCCGTACGCCCGAGGAGACCGCCCTGTCCATCGCGGCGGAGATCATCGCCACCCGACACGGCGGCACAGGCGTCCCTCTCACCGACGCCCAGATGCCAATCCACCGCGACGCAGGTCAGCTGGCCGTACTGCGAGCCGTACTGGGAGTCGCCTGAAGGCCGCGCCCGACGCGTCACCAGCAAGGCAACCGAGCCTCTCCGGGCCTTTCGGGTGTGGAGACGAGCAAGACCACATCCATATACCGCAGATCAATTTGGAGACTGTCATGAAGTCCCACATTCTCAGCCGCCGCGTCACTCTCATCGGCGTCGGTGTCCTCACCGCAGCCGCACTGACCGTGGGCACCACTGCCTTCGCCGGCACGGACACCACACCGAAGTCGTCCGCCGCGGCTTCGTTCGCCTCCCAGGAGGCCAAGGAAGCGCGCAACAAGCGAATCGCGCTCGCCTTCGTGGACCTCGCCCTCAACAAGAAGCAGCCGCAGAAGGCCGCCGACCTTTATCTGCGCGATCCCTACATCCAGCACAATCCCCAGATCACCAACGGCAAGGCGGCGTTCGTCACCTGGGCGACGAACTTCATCAAGGCTGTACCGGACGTCGAAGTGGACTTCAAGCGGGCCATCGCCGACGGCGACCTCGTAATGATCCACAGTCGGCTGACCACCTCCGCGACGGACCGTGGCACCGCGGTTGCCGACATTGTCCGGTTCAGGAACGGCAAGATCGTCGAGCACTGGGACGTCCTTCAGGCCGTGCCCGAGACCGCGGCCAACGGCAACACCATGTTCTGACCTCGTAGGAGCCCTGCACCTGATGGCGCCGCCCTGTGCGGGTCCTGTCCGGCTCGCCGTGCTGCGGCCGGGGGAGTCGGAGTGCCGAGGGTCGGTCCGCCGCGCTCAACGCAAACCTGGTCGCGGTATCCCGCCCTGCCGTCCGGCGACAACCACCCTGTTCCTGCCGCTCGTTGACGGAACAGCAGCCCGCCTGGGCAACGGGCACGGGGCACCCTCGCTGGGCACGGCCACCGGTAGGCCCCTGACAACCACCCGTACCCCAACGAGGGAGAGTGGACGATGTCCATCGAACTTCCCGACTCAGCCGTATCCGAATCCGCCGAGCCCTCCTCGGCGCCGACCCGGCGTACCTTCATCGCGACGACCACTGTGGTCGGAGGGGTGGCCCTGGCCGGCGGCCTGGTCGCGGTGTCGCCCGGGCTCGGTGCCGATGAGGCGGAGGCCGCCGAGGCGCCGCCCGGCAGTCGCGTTTCTCTGACGGTCAACGGTGTCCGGCGCACAGTCACGGTCGACAACCGCACCTCGCTGCTGGACCTGCTGCGCGAGCACCTGGATCTGACGGGTTCCAAGAAGGGTTGCAACGCCGGTGCCTGCGGCGCCTGTACGGTCCTGGTCGACGGACGCCGGGTCAATTCCTGTCTGACGCTGGCGGTGCGGCTGGAGGGTGCCGAGGTCACCACGATCGAGGGCCTGGAGAAGGGCGAGCGGCTCCACCCGCTGCAGCAGGCGTTCATCGACCAGGACGCCTTCCAGTGCGGCTTCTGCACCCCCGGCCAGATCGTGTCCGGTACCGCGTGCATCCAGGAGGGCCACACCGGCTCCTCGGAGGAGATCCGGGAGTGGATGAGCGGCAACCTCTGCCGCTGTGGCTGCTATGTGAAGATCGTGCGCGCGGTCGAGCAGACCGCCCGCGGGAAATGAGGCCCGGCCATGTATCCCTTCTCCTTCACCAAGGTCTCCGACACCCGGGGCGCGCTCGACGCCGGTCGCCGAGGCGGGCGTTACATCGCCGGTGGCACCACGCTGGTCGACCTGATGCGTGAGACCGTCGAACGCCCTGACACGCTGGTCGACATCAGCGCTCTGCCCCTGCGCGAGGTGACGGCCACCGAGCGCGGCGGTCTGCGGATCGGCGCGCTGGTGCCGATGGCCGAGGCCGCGGCCCACTCCAAGGTGCGCACCCTGTATCCCGTGATTTCCGAGGCGCTGGAGCTGAGCGCGTCGCCCCAGCTGCGGAACATGGCCACCATCGGCGGCAACATCATGCAGCGCACCCGCTGCACCTACTTCCGCGACGTGTCCGCCGACTGCAACAAACGCGAGCCGGGCTCCGGTTGTGCGGCCCGCGAGGGCTTCAACCGCACCCACGCGATCCTGGGCACGTCCGAGTCCTGTGTGGCGACGCACCCTTCCGATGTCGCCGTGGCCTTCGCGGCGCTGGAGGCGAGCGTGCACCTGCTGGGCCCGGACGGCGGGCGCACCGTTGCGTTCGCCGACTTCCTGCTGCGGCCGGGCAGCACCCCGAACGACGAACAGGCGCTGCGGAAGGGTGAGTTGATCACCGCCGTGGAGATCCCGGCCCTCCCGCGCCCGCTCAGGTCCGGCTATCTGAAGGTGCGTGACCGGCAGTCGTACGAGTTCGCCCTCACCTCGGCGGCCGTCGCGCTGCACATCCGCGGTGGTGTGATCCGGGAGGCGAAGGTGGCCGCCGGAGGCGTGGGCACCGTGCCCTGGAAGCTGCCCGCCGTCGAACGGCAACTGATCGGCGAGCGGCCCTCGAAGGCCCTGTGGGCCGAGGCCGCCGAGCACGCCGCGGCCGGGGCCCGCCCCCTTCGGCACAACCGTTTCAAGGCCGAGCTGCTCAAACGCACCGTCGAACGCCAGTTGCGTACCGTAGGAGGCACCAAGTGAGCCAGCCACAGGCAGCCGTCGGCGCGTCGGTGCCCCGGGTCGACGCACGGCTGAGGGTCACCGGGAGATCGAAGTACGCCGGCGACAACAGCCCCGACGGGGTCGTGCACGCGGTCATCGTCGACAGCACGGTCGGCCGCGGCCGTATCACCGGCATCGACGCCCGCGCCGCCGAAGCCCAGACCGGCGTGGTGAGGGTGATCAGCTACCTCAACGCGCCCAAGCTCCCGCCTCTGGAGGGGTGGTATCCGCCCCCCTCAACGCTGCGCGCCTTCCAGGACGATCGGGTCCGGTTCTTCGGGCAGCCCGTCGCGGTGGTGGTGGCGTCCACGCTGGAGGTGGCACAGCACGCCGCGAGTCTGGTGAAGGTCTCCTACGACGCCCAGCCTCCCTCGACCGACATCAGCGCCGCCGAGCCTGCGGATGATCCCGAGACCTATGCGCGCGGCGACGCGGAGGCGGCTCTGGAGGCCGCCGACGTCAAGCTGGACCTGGCGTACCGGATGGCCCGCAACCACCACAACCCGATGGAACCGGCCAACACCGTCGCCCGCTGGGACGGTGACAAGCTCACCCTCTGGGAGAAGACCAACTGGGTGAGTGGCACCGTGATGGCCATGACCGCCGAGTTCGGCCTGCCGCCGGGCAATGTCCGCGTCATCGCGCCGGTCCTCGGCGGCGGCTTCGGCAGCGCCGGCCGGACCTGGGTGCACACCGCCATCGCGGCCATGGCCGCCCGCGAGGTGAAGCGCCCCGTGAAACTCGCGCTCACCCGCAAGCAGACGTACTTCGGCGTGGGATTCCGGCCCGCATACGAGTACGGACTGCGGCTGGGCAGCGACCGGCGGGGCCGCCTGCGCGCGTCGGCGCACGACGTCCTCGCCGAGACCTCCAGCTACGAAACGCACAGCGAAGGCGTTCTCGAACCCGGCCGGATGCTCTACAGCACGCCCAACGTCCGTCAGGTGTACGCGCACGTACCGCTGAACGTGAACACGCCGACCTACATGCGCGGCCCTGGCTACGCCAACGGCGCCTTCCCGGTCGAGTCGGCGATGGACGAACTCGCCCACGAACTGGGCCTCGACCCGATCGAGCTCCGGCTGCGCAACGAACCCGCCGAGGACGAGTCCACCGGGCTGCCGTTCTCCACCCGCCGCCTGCGCGACTGCTACCGCGTGGGCGCCCGTGAGTTCGGCTGGCACCGGCGCAAGCCCAAGCCCCGCTCGACGCGCGACGGTGACTGGCTCATCGGTATGGGTATGGCCTCCGGGGTCTACGACACCGCGCGCAGCGAGGCCGAGGTCTCGGTCAGGCTGGACGCCGACGGCACCGCCCTGCTGCAGTCCGGCACCAGCGACATGGGTCCCGGCACGGCCACGTCCATGAGCCAGGTCGCCGCCGACGCCCTCGGCCTGACCATGCGTCAGGTCACCTTTCGGCTCGGCGACTCCCTCATGCCCCAGGCCCCCGTCCACGCCGCCTCGCAGACCATGGCCAGTGTCGGCTCCGCCGTCCAGGACGGCAGCGACAAGCTGCGCAAGCAGGCGATCAAGCTCGCGGTCGAGGACGAAGGGTCACCGCTGCACGGCGTCGACCCCGCCGACGTCGTGGTACGCGGCGGCCGGCTGCACGTCAAGAACACCCCCGCGCGCGGGGAGACCTACCAGCGGCTCCTGGCCCGCAACGACCGCACCCACCTCGAAGCGCTCGGCTCGTACGCCGGGGCGCCCGAAACGGGGGGGAAGTTCTCCTTCTACGCCTACGCCGCGACCTTCGTGGAAGTAGCCGTCGACGCCCGCCTCGGCCTGGTACGGGTCCGGCGCATGGTCGGTGTGTACGACGCCGGCCGGATCATCAGCCCGAGACTCGCCGACAGCCAGGGCATCGGGGCGATGATCGGCGGCATCGGCCAGGCCCTCCTGGAGCACACGGTCACCGACCACCGCGACGGCAGGATCGTCAACGCCAACCTCGCCGACTACCTCGTGCCGACCCACGCCGACATCCCCAAGGACCTGAAGGCCTTCTTCATCGACGGGGAGGACTATGCGGCCGACCCGATCGGCGTCAAGGGCCTCGGTGAGATCGTCATCGTCGGAGTGGCGCCCGCCATCGCCAACGCGGTCTTCAACGCCACCGGCCGCCGCATCCGCGAACTGCCCATCACCCCCGAAGCACTGCTCTGAACGCCAGGCCGGGTGGGTCCACCCGCTGGCCACCCGGGCGTTCCCACCCACGTCCGGCGGCTTACTCCCCCTCGCCGCCGGGCATCAGGGCCGCCGCCGAACCACCCTCCCCCGGGGCGCGACGGCGGCCCGCCCAAGCAACCCGCCTCTGATCATTGCGCATCATCGTCACCGGGCGCTGGACTACCGGGGCTCCGCCGCCGTCACCGCGGCCGGGTATGACGACGTCACCATGGCGCAGAGCAAACTCCCGCAGCACGTGTACGCCGACGCCATCCGCCTCGGTGAACTGGCTCGAGCCCCTCTGGTGACCAAGCAGGCCGTTGTCTACCTGTCGACGGGACCCGACGCGGCCGTGATGAGTTGCCGTACCTCATCCCGTGCATCCGTTCGCGCCGGCTCGGGACTCACGACCGAAGCCCTTGTTAAGCGGACTGCTGTCCGCTAGGTTTTGTCGTACCGGACTATTGTTCGGTTGTGTCTTTCGTCGGTGGTGGCCGCATGCGGCGTGAAGGCGAGTGATCACGACCGGCGCCGACGGGCGGCGTCGCCGGTCCGCCTGACGCCGGCCCTTAGCTGTGAGCCGATCGGCCGCGCCGTCAGCTTTGGGTGACCCCGGAAGGCCTTCTCGGCATCCAAGGGGCGTGAGCGACGTCGGGCATCTTCGGACGCCATGGTCGCGGCCACACGTTGACGGGATGCGATACATCGCCCTCGCCCTTTGCGTCCCGAGCCACGTCCAACATCGCCAGTCCTTCCGAGACAACGGAGATGAACCATGAATCTGCCCCGCCGAAACGTGTTGACCGGGGCGGCCGCCGCCGCGGCCGCTGTCACTCTGAGCGGATCACCGGCGAGTGCGGCGCCCGGTGGAAGTCCGCACACCGGCTCAACCCACCTGGCGAGAGAGTCTGGCAGTGGCACGCCGAAAGGCCGCATCCTGATCCGCAACGGCCACGTCATCGACACTGAGCCCCAGCCGGTCGCCCACGCCCACACCGACGTCCTGATCGAGGGGGGCAAGATCACCGCCGTGGGGCGCAACCTCCGCTCCAAGGGCGCCGTGGTCATCGATGCCACGGACCGCATCGTGCTCCCGGGCTTCGTGGACACCCACCGGCACGTGTGGCACTCGGCGCTGCGCAGCGCGGCCATCGACATCGAACTCGGCGCCTACTTCCGCCTCCTGGGGCAGGTCGGCCCGAGGTTTCGGCCGCAGGACGTGCGCATCGCGACCCTGGCCGGGGCGCTGGAGTGCCTCGACGCCGGCATCACCACCCAGCTGGACTTCGCGCACATCGCGTACTCGCCCGAACTGGCGAACGCCGCCGTCGACGCACTGGAGGAGGCGGGGCTGCGCGCGGTTTTCGCCTACGGCACGCCGGTCAACGTCACCGGGGGCGGGAAGCTCGCCGACGTCCGCCGGATCCGCGAGCGTCTGGCCGACGACAACGCGCTCGTCACCATGGCCTACGCCCCGCTCGGCCCCCTGTCCACCCCGATGGAGACGGTGGCCAGGGACTGGCGGATAGCCGACGAGCTGGACCTTCCGCTGACGATCCACCTCGCCAGCAGCCCCACCAACGAACAACCCCTCTTCGCCCTGCGCGAGGCCGGCCTGCTCCGCGAGAAGACCCTCTACGTCCACGCCAACGGCATCGGCGACGACGAGCTGAAGCTGATCGCCGACTCGGGCGCCACCGCCTCGGCCACGCCGGGCGACGAGGCCGGCCGCCTGCGGCGCGCTGGTATCACCACCGGCACCGGCATCGACACCGTCGCCTTCGCCCCCGGCGACATGTTCTCCACGATGCGGGCAGCACACCTCGCCGGCCAGATCGCCGAAGATCCCCAGCTGACCGCCAAGGACGTCCTGCGGATGGCCACCCTGGACGGCGCCGCCGCGATGGGACTGGCCGACCGCACCGGATCACTCCGCCCCGGCAAGCAGGCCGACGTCATCCTGCTCCGCCTGGACGACCTCAACATGCTCACCGCCGAGCGCGACCCCATCGGAGCCGTGGTCACGGAGGCGCAGCCGCACAACGTGGACACGGTGCTTGTGGCAGGCAAGGTCGTGAAGGCCGGGGGCCGACTGGTCCACGCCGATCTCCGCCGTACCGCCCGGGCCCTGCGCGCCACCGCGTCCACGATCAACGGTCGCTGACGGGAACCACGGCCTCCGACCCTGACCGCAGCCAGTCGCGTTCGAGGGTGGTCATCTTGTTATCCCGTTCCGCGCGGGGGAGTTCGTAGGGCGATCCGCGTCCGGGTCGGACACCGCGGTGATGCGCAGAGCGGGTCCGATGCCGCCGACGCGTTCAGCCGTGTGTCAGATTGGCTTCGGCGAGGGCCCCGGCAGGCACCCGCGTTCGTAAGGCTGCCCCGAGGGTTCGGACGTGTGCGCCATTCCGGGCGCATCCTGGGGGTGGCGCCCCGGGCTGACGCCTACCAAGGGGCCGAGGTCGGGACGGCGATGCCGCTACCTTAGGTGAAAGCTTTCAGTGAAGCTATCGCGCTAGTGACCTATAGTGTAGAGGTGACAGCGACATCAGATCCCGTGGACGCATGGATGCAGGCGTGGCGTGCGGAACTGCCCGAGGTCGTGTTTCCCTCGTCGGAGCTGAGTAAGCGGATCATGTTCCTCTCCGCAGCCCTGGACCGCGTGACGCGGCGCGATCTGACTGAATTCGGGCTGACGGTCGCCGAGTTCGACGTGCTGGTGACGTTGCGCAGAGCCGGTGAGCCGTATCGCATGAAGCCCAACCAGTTGGCTCGCTCCCTGATGCTCTCCACCGGCGGTACCACCAACGTCATCCACCGCCTGGTGGCCCGCGGCGCCGTCGAGCGGGAGGACGACCCTGCTGACGCCCGAAGTACCTGGATACGGTTGACGCCGGATGGCGTCGAACTCGCCGGGCGCGCGGTCCTTGCCATGTCGGCCGAGCACGATGCCTTTTTCGAGGGCGTGCCGGCAGAAGTCGTCGATGCCGCGACCGCCGCGCTTCGGGACCTCATCACCGCCTGCCCGGGCCTGCTCCCCCGCGGCTCAGCGGCGCGGGACGCCCGAGCCCAGGGCCGAGTCTGAGGATCGCCGCATCACGGGGTGTGCGGGCGCCTCGAAGAGCACCGGGCGGGACCGTGGTCGTGGCGTGTCTGACCTGTAGTGCTGATGTGCACGCGGGCGGCGGCATCGCGTCGTGACAGTGGACAGGACGATGGGCGGGAGGGCCCGAACAGCACGCTCCAGCGGGACTTGGCCAACGACCGGGGGAGTCGGCGTGGGCCGCGATCGTGGCCGTCAGTGAGTCCGGGCAGTCGGACGGTCCTGTGCTGTGTGAGTCGCTAGGGGGCATGGACGTCGCCGCCGTCACGCACAGGGGCGCCGGTGCCGAGAGGCTTCCGGGATCTCGATGACGTATCCGCCCTGTGCGCGGCCGTCGTCGGGGGCGCGGGCGGTGTGTGCGATTCCTGCTCGCGGCAGGCGTGCTCCGCGGCTGTCCTCGGTGGGGAGCCGCGCCCCACCTCTCCGGCCGCCGACGACCGGCGGGGACGGTCCCTGTCATCGCGATGCGAGCGGCGACCGGCCGACTGCCTCTCGTGTCCGGAGCCCTGGAAGCGGAGCACGCCATGGGCGGCGGTCGGAATGCTCCCGAATATCGCCATTGATCTTGCGAGGGGCCCCGCGCGTGAACGTACGGGGCCCCTCGGGCTGAACTCGGGCCGTGTGCAAGACCCGTCTGTACGACGAGCTGCGTGCCCCTGGTTTCAGCGACGTCGCAGGCCGCCGTCGACGAGGTGGACCTGGCCGGTGATGAACGAGGCGTCGTCGGAGGCGAGGAACGCGACGAGGTTGGCGACGTCTTCTGGGGCCTGCTGCCGCTTCAGGTTCTGAACGTCGACGTAGTGGGCGAAGGCCTCCTCGGAGAGGTGGGTCAGGGTGGCGGGGGTGGGGACGACGCTCGGAGCGAGGGCGTTGACCGTGATGTCGTAAGGTGCCAGGTCCGTGGCCAGCGCATGGGTGAAGCCGTTGATGGCGCCCTTGGCGGAGACATAGGCGACGAAGGCCGCCGGGGCCTCCCAGTAGCTCGACGAGGACATGCTGATCACCCGCCCGTGGGAAGACCTCTTGAGGTCCTCGACGAAGGCCTTCGTGACCAGGAACGCGCCGGTGACGTTGATCGAGAACAGGTTCGTCCACTGTTCGAGCGATGTGTCCTCAATGACGGCCAGCAAGGGGATGGCCGCGTTGTTGACGACTATGTCGACCTCGCCCAGCTCTGCGTGGACCTGTTCGGCGAACGAGTTCACCGACTCCTGGTCGGAGATGTCGCCTTTCGCGCTGAAGAAGCGTCGGCCGTTCGCCTCGACGATCGCCCGGCTTTCCTCTGCGGGGTTGACGTCGAGGACTGCGATGTCGGCGCCTTCCTCAGACAGCTTCTGCGCGATCGCGCGGCCGATTCCGGCGGCGCCGCCCGTCACGACTGCGATCCGGCCGTTCAGTTTCTTCGTCATGATGTTCGTTCCGTTTCATGTGGGTGTGATGGCGATGCGGATTCTGGGAGACGCACGCGAGGGGGTGGTCTGGACTCGTGAGCGAACTCCGTGTGCTTGCAACCCCTTCGAGCCTGGAGTCGCATGGGCACTTCGACCGGCTGCGCAACCGATAGGGCGTACAGGCCTTCGCCTGCCGGTGAGTTGGGCGCTGAAGAGTCGTGCGGACCCGACAACGTTCGATCAGTGCCGACCGGACCGCCGCTCGCGACGCAGTTCCGCCTGCGAGGCGTTCGGGCCGCGGGTCAGTGATCGTTGACGGCGACGGCGGTGTCGCGCAGGGAACGGACGGCCCGGGTGAGGTCGCCGTGGAGGAGCTTGCCGTTGGCCTTCACGACCTGTCCGGCCACGAGGACGGTGTCGACGTTGTCGGGGTTCGCGGCCGTGACCACAGCGGCGATCGGGTCGCGTTCGGCAGTGAGCATGTTGAGGTCGTCCAGTCGCAGCAGGATGACGTCGGCCTGCTTGCCGGGGCTCAGCGAGCCGATGCGGTCGGCCAGTCCCAGGGCGGCTGCGCCGTCGAGCGTGGCCATCTTCAGGACGTCCCCCACGGTCAGCGGAGGGTTGTCGGCGATCTGGCTGGCCAGCAACGCCGCGCGCATCACGGAGAACATGTCGCCGGGCAGCGAGGAGACCGCGTCGACGCCGAGGCCGACGGTGACGCCGGCGCTGCGCAGTCGGCCGGCCACGGGCGCGCCGACCCGCATCTGAGCCTCTGTGGCAGGTGTGACCGAGGCGGTGCCGCCGGACTCGGCGATCAGCTTCAGTTCGTCGTCGTCGAGCGAGTTCCCGTGCACGTACAGGGTGTTGCTGCGGAGCAGGCCGTGCTCCCGCAGGGCGGTGATCGGCCGTGTGGCGACCGGACCGCTGCTGACGTGGATCGTCAGGGGGAGGCCCAGCTCATCGGCCAGGTGCCAGTCGGCGGTCACGGTCTCGATCGGTGAGAACGACGGCCCGGCCGGGGCCAGCGACATGGTGACCAGGGCCTGGTCGTCGGACAGGCGCTCGCTGCGGATCCGGCGTATGTCGGCGGGGTGCTGGTCGCCGTGGAACGGGAAGCCGTAGCCGAACACGGTGCGCAGCCCTGACGTGTGGAGGGCGTCGATTGCCGCGTCGGCGTGCTCGGGGGTGTGCAGCGCGTGCGAGTAGTCGATCAGGGTGGTGATGCCGGCGTCCAAGGCGTCCAGCGCGCCGACCAGGGTGGCGGCGTGGATGTCCTGCGGCCGGAACCGTGGACCGTACTGCCCCAGGACCAGCCCCATGTAAGCGCCCAGGTCCAGGTCTGCGGCGCCGGCACGCACCGCCGTCTGCCACAGGTGCCGGTGGGTGTCGACGAACCCCGGCAGCACGATCCGGTCGGTGGCGTCGATCACGGTAGCGCCGTCCGCCGACAGTCTTGGCCCCACCTCGACGATCCGGTTGCCCTCGATCAGGACATCAGTGCCGGGCCGGACGATCGGCGCGGGATCGGTGTCGATGACGTAGCCGTTACGCAGCAGAAATCGGGAGGCGGCCATGGCAGCGTCTTCCTTTCATCGGAAAGCTTTATGGAAAGCTACCTTGAAAGTGACGTGGTGGGCAACAGCCTCCTTGTCGGAACTGGCGAAACGGTCGTGCGCCTCGGCGGCGTGGTGGACCGAGCGGTGGGCCCGTTGGCCCAGTTGGCTCGATTCCGGCGGGCTCGTGCCCCGTGGCGGTCATCGTGACGGGACGGTTCCGTCCGGACGATGCCCCGGTGACCGCGTCCACCGTGGCCGGGATGTGCAACCGGGTCGGCTGGTGGAATCACCGCGGCGACCACCGCCGCACGGATGTGGAAGCCGCCGGGCATGCGGTCGAACCGGCGATGAGGATGTGGTCGCAGGACCGGACACCGGAGGATGCCGGGCCCAAGGCGGTGTCAGACCCAATCAGGCAGGACCCCCACCCCTTCGAACCGAGCCTCGGCGCCTGGCCCGCCTTCACCCGGGCGAAGGTCTGCTCACCCGCGGGTCAGGCCCAACGCGCCCGCACGCATGCCGGCCTGGAAGCGTGAGTCCGCGCCCAGGGCGACGAGCAGCTCGGCGACCCTGCGGCGGTAGGTGCGCAGAGACATGCCCAGTTCGCCAGAGGCTGTCACGTCGGTCATGCCGGAGCCCAGTGCGTACAGCACTTCGCGGGCTTGCGCGTCGATCCGGGGTCGGTCGGGGTCGAAGAAGGCCGCCAAGTCGGTGGCTGACTCCCACGCGGCTTCGAACAGCGCGTACACCCCGCTGACCAGGGCGGGATCGGCGCTCATCGTGTAAGTGCGGTGACGACGACCGTGAGCGGACGGCGGCGGGGGAGTGGGGTCGGTGAGGAACATGGTTCGCCGGTCGATGAAGACCGTTCCCTGGGGCAACGGGGCGGCAGTGATCCGCACCTGGATGCCGTGAGTGGCCATCTCCCGCAGTAGCTCCCGGTCGTGCTCCTCGCCGAGCGCGGCGGGACTGTACAGCTTGCGGGCCTGACGTGCTCCGTCACGTCGTATCCGCAGGCGGGCGGACTCGCGGGCGCCGGGCCAGGTGTCGAGGTCGCGGGCGGCGCTGACCCATTCCGCGTCAAACAACTCCACCAAGGGCTTGATCCGCGCGCGGAGCTCAAGATCACCTTTCAGGGCCATGTTCTGTGGCATGCGCTCATTGTGCCTCTGGCAGCAAGGTGCCACAGTCTCGCCAGCGAGTTGCGGGCCGTGCACGCTGGGCCCATGAGCAATGAATTCCGCCTCGGCGGCGACCTGGCCGTCAACCGCCTCGGCTTCGGCACCATGCGCCTGCCGTCCAAGGAGGGTATGGGCGGTCCCGCCCGCGACCCCGAGACCGGCCGTGCCGTACTGCGCCGTGCCGTCGAGCTGGGCGTCAATCACATAGACACTGCCGACTTCTACTTCAGCGCCGGTGGTGCGGTTCGCGCGAACACCCTGATGCGCGAGGCCCTCCATCCCTACGCGTCCGACCTGGTCATCGCCACCAAGGTGGGCCCCGTCATCCGCGACGGCGGACTCCACCACGCCGCCCCGGCCGACATGCGTGGCCTTGTCGAGGCCAACCTCGAAGGTCTGGGCGTGGACCGCCTCGACCTGGTCTACCTGCGCATCGGCCCCATGGAACCCCCGCGCGGCGAGTCCCTCGCCGACCGCTTCGAGGCCCTCACGGCGCTGCGCGAGGAGGGTCTGATCCGTCACCTCGGCCTCAGCAACGTCGACGCCGACCATCTCGCGGAGGCCCGCGCGATCGCCCCGGTCGTGGCAGTGCAGAACGAGTTCCACGCCGCCAAGCGCAACGACGTGGAACTGCTGGCCGTCTGCGAGGAGGCCGACATCGCGTTCGTGCCCTTCTTCCCGCTCGGTGGCGGTCGGGAACTCGACGACGAGCGGTTGGCCAAGGTCGCTGCCCGGCACGGCGCCACCGTGGCGCAGATCGGCCTGGCCTGGCTGCTGGCCTCCTCGCCGGTGACCCTGGCCATCCCTGGCACGGGCTCCCTCTCGCACGTGGAGGACAACATGGCCGCCG
This sequence comes from Streptomyces sp. ID05-39B, assembly GCF_033794725.1. Taxonomy (NCBI): domain Bacteria; kingdom Bacillati; phylum Actinomycetota; class Actinomycetes; order Kitasatosporales; family Streptomycetaceae; genus Streptomyces; species Streptomyces sp. ID05-39B. The sequence goes on from NZ_JARGEF010000004.1 coordinate 20,130, forward strand.
CCGGGATCACCCTCACCGAGGAAGATCTCGCCGACCTCTCGTGACATCCGGGGCTGTCGAAGCCCTTCAAGGAGAACCGCCCCACGAGCATCGTCGTGATGACGGGCGCGACCGCCGGGAACGGTAGGGACGCGGCCCGTCATCACGACGGCCGTCCGCGGTTCCCGAACGGACCGGCGCAGTGCCGGCAACCATGAGGCACCTTTCGTCGTCAGCCATCTCGTCCACTGCCTGTCGGCACGGCTTCTCCTGCTCGCCACGGCAGACGGCTGCTCATCACCAGGAGCGGTACACCCGACCCAGTCATGACGGCGAGGCCCCCCCCAGGACGCTTCGAGCCACGGGCCTTCGCGCGTCCCTCCCGGAGGGCCGTGGCGCGAGCTCGGACTTTCGCGCGCTTCGAGGCGCACATCGTGCGTTCGACGCCCCAGCGGCCATGCCCAGGTGGGTGCCGTGTGGTTGTCCTCGTTCGGCGATCGCCGGCCGGACGCCGCGTTTGCGAGGGAAGGGCTGCGCCAGGCCGTGGTCATCGTCTTCGTCGTCAGCGCAGTCGCCGTTCTGGCGGTGCTCGTCACGCTCCACTGGTACGTGTGGCGCCGTCTCATACGCGAAACCTCGCCCCCGCGCTCCGTCCACCGGAGAATCGGCAATGCCGTCTTCGTGGCCGCACCGGTGCTCACGATCGGTTCTCTGGCGGGCGGATCGGCGGGAGTCCCGTTCGTCCTCCAGCGCGTCATTGCCTGGCCCGGAGACCTGTGGCCGGCCCTCTTCCTGCTCTCCGGGCACACCCACGGCGGCCGGCTCTGGCCCGGCAATCTCCTCGCGGAGCTGGCCAACCCCCCTGTCGCCGCCGGCCTGGAGCGGTACGGCGACACCCCGCTGTACGTGAGCCGCGGCGCAGGGGCCTGGGCCCGCCGGTCCGCGCTGTCCGACATCACCGTCGTCGAACTCGCCTCGAAGCAGGCATAGCCCCTGAACGACGCCCCTTGGTGACGGGCCGATGTCCAGCGCGGCCTGGATCGGGCACGCATCACCTCCCCGCTTCCATGTTCAACGGCCGCGCCACGACCTCGCCGGCGCGGTCAGGGGCGCGGAGCGGGGCCTCCGTGAGCTGTTCCCGGGTGCCACGAGCCGGGTGACGCGGGCGTGCCCTCCTCATAGGCGGTCTGCGGGCGGGAGCGCACAGGCGCTGGCACTCCGGTCCGTGGGACCGACGAGGCAGTGGGCGTCGATGATTCTCGTGCTGCCGGCGTCCTCATGTCCTGTGCATCGCCGGATTCGACCTTGTCTACCGGACGGCTGTCCGGTACTTTCTTCGTAGCGGATACCTGTCCGGTTAAGTCCGAGGTCACGGATCGCATGCGCCCGGCGGCGCAGACGGGCGTTCGCTCACTGCTCTTCTCCTTCCTCCCCACGCGGAAGATCTCCTTGCCATGCGATTACTCATCCCAGGTATGACCGGCCCACCGGTCGCCATGTCGTCGACCTGGCCCTGAGTTCCAAAGATTCGGTCACGGCCTTCGTGAATGGCCACGAATCGCAGGGCTTCGGCCTCTCCTCCCGACCGGGTTCGGGAGGACCGGGCATCCGCGCCATTGCCGCGCGTGCCCTGGCCCTGCGCCGCTTCGGGGCGAGGGTCCTTGCGACTGGGCTTCGCGCCGCATTCCAGACCGTGCTTCCCCACCTTGCCGATCTGTCGACGCCCCACATGGACATCGGAACCGATGACCTGCCAGAGGTGAAAGGCCGTCCTTGCGGTCATGGGGGCAGGCGCCATATCGGACAGACCACCTGGAGCAGAGTTGACACAGAATCACGGAGGCGGCCGGGCGATCGGCATGCTGCTGGCCCCTGTCTTCGCCGGAGTCCTGGTGCTCACCTTCACTGTCATGCAGGCCAGAACAACGACTGTCCATGCTCCGGGGCCGGGAGGGCGACGGGAGGACGGTAGCGACGTCTACGCGGTACGGCTCAGTGACACCTTCGGTGACACGCCCGACGCTTTCACCGCCCGGCTCACAGGCCGGCAGGTCGCGGCACTCTCCGCCACGTCCGGCGTGGTGTCGGTGTCCCGGCTCCCGGCCCGTGCGACGCTCGCGCCGACGCCGTCGGACTGCTACCCGGTGACCAGCCCCGCCGGCCCTGCCCCTGTTCCTTCGCCATCGCCCTTGCCCGCGCCTTCCCTGCCGGCGGAGGACGGTGTCGGGGTCCCAGACCGCGGCCACGCTGCACAGATACCGTCTCCGGCTGCCATCCCCAGTCGTACCGGTGCTCCGACCGGGTCCAAGAAGGAGACCGCGTCGGCCGCGACAGCTCCATCCGACGTCACCCGTCGTCTCCACGGCCAGCCCGTCGGGACAGGGGTGAGCCGTGGTCCGGCGACATCGAAGGCGCCGGCGAAGAGGTGATGGCGCATGGTGCCAACTGATCCGAAGAACCTGGGTCCATGGACGGGGTCCGTCGATCGTCCTCCTGTGACCGGTGCCCAGCGCGGCGGTGCCCGCACCGCGCTCCGGAAAGGCGGAAACCTGATACGGAGCCGTCCCGGAACCGGCGGCCCTCGACCAGGCCGGGTCGGTCACGACAACCCGGCAATCGGCTGCGGGCGACACCGTCACCGTCGCGAACCGTCCCGAGCGTCTCTCCGTGCCGGCGGCCCCCGACCAGGCGGCGCCGGGCGCCAACGTCATCAGCGCCGAGGTCCTCACCACGTCCTACCTGGGCTCCCGGTCCCAGTACGACCTCAAGGTCGGCGACCTGGTCGTCCAGGTCGTCACCAACCGCGGCGGACTCACCGGCCAGGTCAGCCTCGGCGTCCAGCCCGAGGCCTGCTTGCTCCACACCGACACCGCCGTGCTCTCCGAGGATGCCCAGGCTCTGCTGACCGTCACCGTCACCGGCTGAACCCCCGCTCCCGCGGAGGTCATGCACGGTTCCTTCCACGCAACCGCTGGAGGCCGATCCGATGACATTGCCGTTGCGGTCCATGGCGAGGGCCGCTCCGAGTCGCCGTGGCGTGCTGCCGCTGACGCCGGCAACGGTGGCCACGGCGAACTCTCTGGCCTCTTGGAGTCATCGACTCAACTTGCGGGTTATATCAAGCACTTGGACTCTCCGCAGTCAGCACGCGATCGGGACGGACGGGCGGATGGCGTCGAAGTAGGTCGGGGCGTGCTGGACCGTAGGGCGCGTACCGCCGCCACGCCCACAATTCCGATCTCGCCGGTTCCTTGACCCTGACGAGGCGTCGGAGCCGGGCCCATCCACCCGTGCGCCTTGATGGCCTGAGCGAATGCCGGTCGCGTGCCACCGGCCGCTCGCCTTGACTGCAGCCGGCGCTATGGTGGACCTAAGTGGACCGATGTCCGCTACCCGGAACGTACCGGACAGTTATCCGGTTGGCAAGGGGTCGTGGGGGGTGTGAGCCCGGAAGGAGGGGGACGTGGAGTCCAGGAACGGCGGGCCTCAGCGCTCGGACGCACAGCGCAATAGGGAGCGGATTTTGGAGGTGGCGCTGGCTGAGTTGTCGCGTGCTGTGGATGTTCCGCTGAGTCTGATCGCCAAGAAGGCGGGGGTTGGGCAGGGCACGTTCTATCGCAACTTTCCCAACCGTGAAGCGCTCGTCCTGGAGGTCTATGGCCACGAGGTGCGACTGCTCACGGACGCTGCGACGGAACTGCTCAAAACCCGGACGCCCGACCAGGCCCTCCGTGCATGGCTGGACCAACTCGCCCGCTTCGCCGTCGCCAAGGCCGGCTTGTCGGACGCGATGCGTCAGATCGTCGGTACGGCGGATGGTCCCGCGCAGCCGGGATACGCGCCGGTGGTCGCGGCGATCGGAGCTTTGGTCGCGGCCAATCACGAGGCCGGCACCATCCGTCCGGGACTGACCGTCGACGACTTCGTCTTGGCCATCGCCGGCATTTGGCAGATCGATGCCCGTGGGGACTGGCAAGCCCAGAGCGCTCGGCTCCTGGACCTTGTCATGGACGGGCTGCGAGCGGGCGCCCCAGGGAGAGGGTGACGATCGGGGAGCCGAGATCCGCGGGATCGGGGCCAATCTCTGTCGCGCATGGGGATTCCCCTGCCGTGAAGATGTTCATCTCCGGCGCGACGGTCCCATCGGTCGCCGTCTCGTCGACTTCGCCGCGGGATCCGGTGACTCGGTCAGTGTGAAGACGTCCGGGCAGCCGTGATGCCTCTGCTGGACAGGACAGGTCGTAACACGTTCGAGGGCCGGCTGACCCAGCGCGTCTACAGCGTCCTGAACAAGACCCGAGCCTGTGACCGTCTGGTCGATCACCCGAGAGTGCTGGCCCTGCTGGACCGGCTGCTCCTGCCCAACCACCTGCTCTCCCAACTCCAGGTCATCAACATCCAACCCGGCGAGAATGCCCAGTTGCTGCACCACGACGATGGCATGTACCCCGTGCCCCGTCCCCGGTCACCACTGAGCGCGGCCACGGTGTGGGCCATCGACGCCTTCACCGAGGGGAACGGCGCAACAGTGGTCCTGCCGGGTACGAACCGCTGGGGCGACCGTCAACCGGCAGACGGCGACGCCCGGGTGAAGGCCGTCATGTCACCGGGCTCCTGCGTCTTCTTTGTGGGCACTCTGTGGCATGGGGGCGGCGCCAATGCGTCCGCCGATGCCCGCTTGGCCGTCACCGCCCAGTACTGCGAGCCGTGGCTTCGGCCGCAGGAGGCGTTCACTCTGTCCACCACCCGTGACACGGTCCGCGTGGTGTCTGAGGGCATCCGCCGGATGCTCGGCTACAGCATCCATCCGCCCTTCCTCGGAATGGTCGACGGCATGCACCCCAAGCGCCTGCTCGACGGCCGCTCCTGAAGGCTCATCACCCGAGTGTTTCGCTCCGCTCCCATGAGCGCGCTGGGGGCCTGCCCGCACAAGCCGGTCGAGGCCATGCGTCTCTGTGCGTGGCGGCGCGGTGGCTGGCGCGAACGCCTGTCGTCGAGCCAAGACTAGATATGACAGTCGTTATAGGCGGGTGTATTCTGCTGCTCTCTATAACGACCGTCATAGGAGGATGCCATGACCATCATCACCGTGAACGCACCGAAGGGACGCCTGAGCCTTGAGCAGCGCCGAGAGCTGGCCGAGACACTGACGGACGCGGTACTGGTACCCGAGGTGGGGCAGCGTGTTCCCGCCGCCCGGCCCGGGTTCCAGGTGCATTTCGTCGAGCGCGAGCGGGACATGATGGCGATCGGCGGCCGGCTCCTGGCGGACGCCGACCCGGAGCTCGACGTGATGGCGATCGACCTCGCGGTCATGGATGCCGCCTGGCAGCCGGACGTGCGGGCCGAGGTCATCGAGCGCGTCCTGGCCGCACTGGCGGCGGCCTGCGGACTGGAGAAGCCGTCGCCGGCGTGGTGGGTCAACTTCCGTGTGATCGACGAAGGCAGTTGGGGGTCGTCCGGCGGCGTGCTGTCCATCCTGTCGCTCCTTGAGAGCGGGGTGTTCACGGAGGAGAGGGTCAAGGCGGTCCGCGCCGCGCTCGGTGCCTGAAGGTCGCAGTCGTAGAAGGTGGCTCCGATCAGTCCTTGATGGTGGCGAGGATGAGTGCCTGCAACTGCTCGGCGGTGTCGTCGAGGGGCTGGGTGCTGCGCTTGGCGCGGCACATGGCGACGGTTCCCTCGACGGCCGCGACGATGAGCGTCGCGAGTTGTGCCGCCTGTTCTCGTTCGGCTCCGTGCTCGCGTAGCGAGGCGGCCAGCAGGCTCTCCCACTCGGTGAAGACGTCGGCGGCGGCCGCGAGGGCAGCGGGCGTCTCGTCGGTGGTGGGTTCCTCGATGGAGACGGCGAGGACGGGGCAGCCGGCCCGGAAGTCGCTGTCGACGACGATCTTGCGCCACAGCGCGAGGAAGGCCCGCAGGCCGGCGACCGGACCTGCCTCCAGTGCCTTGCGCAGGCTGCGTGCGGCCCATGCGCCCGTATAGCGGACGGCTTCCGTGGCCAACTGCTGCTTGCCCTCGGGGAAGTAGTGGTACGTCGAGCCGAGTGGCGCCCGGGCGTGCTTGGCCATTTCGCGGATGCTCGTCGCGTTCAGGCCGCGCCGGCTGATCATGTCGGCGGCTCCGGCGACGATCCGCTCGCGCGCCGTCGGGGTGGGCTTGGTCACGTACGTGATCCCTTCTGGCTTCGCTGGCTATAACGGTTGTCATAGTCTACCGTGATCGTCGTCTATAGCGACTGTCATAGTCCGAAATGTCGTCGAACGAAACGAAGCGAGGTAGGTCTCGTGATGATGATCCGTCCAACGGCACCGGCCGATGCCCTGACCGATGTCTGACCGCACTCACCGCTCGCCCGGCCCCACCGCACCGAGAAACCCGATGCGTGCTTCCCTTGCCGACCCGTCGGCCGCCGACGCAGACACGCCATCCGCGCGAGCGACGGACGAGGATCTGGAACACCAGAAAGCGGCCATCACTCGCCTTGGCCGCGAACTGCGCGCTTTGGTGGAGGCCACGGTTCGCACCGCCGCCTCCCCGGAGACCCTCCACCGCGTGGCAGATGACGTCCGTCGGGTCACCGGCCGACTGACGGGACGGCGGCGTGCGCGGGCGGAGATCCCCGAGGTGGACGAGTTTCCCGGGGGGACACGGATCTACAGCCCGGTCGTCGGAGCCGGCAGCCCGCTGGCACCGCCCGTGCACATCACGCCCACCGAAGACGGCCTGGTCGGTCACTGCACCCTGGGCATCGCCCACACAGGCCCGCCCGGCTACGGCCACGGCGGTATGAGCGCCATGCTCCTGGACGAACTCATGGGGCGCACCTGCGCGGCAGCCGGAATGGCCGGCCTGACCGTCTCCCTGCAGATGCGCTACCACCGACCCGTCCCGCTGGAGACACCCCTGCAGATTCTCGCTCGCGTCACCGGGACGGAGAACCGCAAGATCTTCGTGGCCGGATCGATCACCACTTTGGCGGACCGCACCACAGACCTGGTCACAGCTGAAGGTGTCTTCGTCGCACCCGACCCTCACCGGACCCGCGCCCTGTTCCCCGACCTGTAAGGGGAAGGTGAGCGAACGCTTCTCGCCGACGAGCCGGCGGACGTGAGCGTGTTTCAGGCGGCCGGACGGCTTCCTGTCGGCCTGCGGACGTTCCACGTGCGTACTCGGTGGACCGGGCCCGGCTTACGAAGCCGGCGGCCTGGCGATGGGGAGATGGGGAGATGGTTGACGTATGCAGATGGAGATCCGGGCCGCTGCAATCCGGGGTATCGATCGATTGATCGACGATCTCGGGGGTGACGGGGCGAGACTGTTGGCCGAGTTCGGCGTTTCGCCCAGCGATCTGGATTCCGAGGACGGACTGTTGCCGACGGCGACGGCCGGGCGCATTCTGCGCAGTGCGGCGAAGAGATTGAACTGTCCGGACCTCGGCTTGCGTTTGGCTGCCTGTCAGGACATGTCGACGCTCGGCCCATTGGCTTTGGCGGTCGGCAATTGTGACACGGTCGGCGAAGGGCTGGACTGTGCGTCCAGATTCCTGTTCGTGCACAACCAGGCCATTCGTCTGTCGCGTGAGCCTGATCCCGAGCGCTATGCGGGGGTGGGGGCAGTCGAATACCGGATGTTGCATCCGGATATTCCGTATGAGCCCCAGACCATCGACGCGGGCCTGGGGCAGCTGCATCGTATTCTCATCACGATGAGCGGCGGATACGAACTGCTCGGGGTCTATATGCCCCATCCGCCGCTGACGGACGAGTCGGTGTACGCCGAGTTCTTCGGCGCGCCGGTCCGGTTCAACGCCGGCCAGGCCCTGCTACGGGTGCCGACGAAGCTCTTCGCCCAGCCGATGTCGACCCCGGTCAATCCCGAACTGCGGCGCATGGTCGTGGAGTACTTGGAGTCGCACTACACCGACCCCCGCGACAGTGTCTCGACCATGGTGCGGTCGGCGGTCAGTCGTGCGCTGGGTACGGTACCCGCGCGGATCGACATGATCGCGCAGTGGCTGCACATGCATCCGCGTACGCTGCAGCGGCGACTGGCGGAAGAGGGCAGCTCGTTCCAGGCGATCCTCGACGACGTACGTAAGAACTCAGCCCACCGGTTGCTGACGGGGACCGATATGCCGTTTTCTCAGGTCGCGTCATTGGTGGAGTTGGCCGGACAGGCGGCGCTCACGCGCGCGGCCCGCCGATGGTTCGGCAGAACCCCCACGCAGGTCCGTCGTGACGCCAAGATCGGACCTGCACGAAACGGTGTCGCGCGGAGTTAAATTTTTGTCGCCCAAGGTTAAGCAGAGGGTTTGGAACGTCCCGATACTCGGGTGCCATGACGAGTTCCGCACACCCTTCTCCGCTGCCCGATCACGTCGACGTCGTGATCGTCGGCGCGGGGATCTCCGGGATCGACGCCGCGTACCGGGTGCAGTCGCAGTGTCCCGATCGTTCGTATGCCGTGCTGGAGGCCCGTGAGTCCCTGGGCGGGACGTGGGACCTGTTCCGGTATCCCGGAGTGCGTGCCGACTCCGATATCTACACGCTGAGTTTTCCGTTCCAGCCGTGGACCGGCGGGAATTCCATGGCCGACGGAGGCGAGATCCTCGACTACCTGCGGCGCACCGTCGAGCAGTTCGGTATCGACCGCCATGTCCATTGCGGCACCAAGGTGGTGGCGGCTGACTGGTGCAGTGAGACGGCCCGCTGGACGGTGACCATCGAGCGGGCCGGAGGCGAGGACGGGACTCAGCGGTCCACTGTCACGTGCTCGTTCCTTTTCACATGCACCGGCTACTACGACTACGAGCGCGGACATGACCCGCAGTTCCCGGGAATCGAGTCGTTCACCGGCACGGTGGTGCATCCGCAGTTCTGGCCCGACGAACTCGACCACGCCGGCAAGCGTGTTGTTGTGATCGGCAGCGGTGCGACCGCGATCACGGTGGTTCCCGCGATGGCCCGCGACGCGGCGAAGGTGACCATGCTGCAGCGCACGCCCACATGGGTCAGTTCGCTGCCGCGCCGGGACCGGTTCGCCGACAAGCTTCGGAGGCGTCTGCCCGCCGGGTTGGCGCATCGGGTCATCCGGGCTCGGAACGCCGCCTACGCCAACGGGTTCTACCACTACTGTCGGCGGTTCCCGGACCGGGCGCGGACGTTGCTGACCACAGCCGCCACACGGCGGATCGGTGAGGACGCGGTGCGTGAGCACTTCACGCCGCCCTACGCGCCGTGGGACCAACGGGTGTGCATCACGGCCGACGCGGACCTGTTCAAGGCGATCAAGCGCGCGGAAGTCGACGTGGTCACCGATCACATCGACGCCTTCGTGGCCGAGGGCATTCAGCTGCGGTCGGGGGCGGTGCTACCGGCCGACATCGTGGTGACGGCGACCGGGCTTCGCATGCTGGCGCTGGGCCACATCGACGTGAGCGTCGACGGCAAGCCGGTCGAGCCCGCGCGTCACATGCTGTGGCGGGGCGCCATGCTGAGCGACGTGCCGAACTTCGCGCTCTGCTTCGGCTACGTCAACCTGTCCTGGACGATGCGGGCGGATCTCACCGCGCGACTGGTGTGCCGGATCCTCAACCACATGCGCCGCGCGGACCTCGCGGTGGTCACCGCACCTGCGGAGCCCGGGGTGCGCGAGAAGCCCATGATCGAGTTGGCGTCGAGCTACGTCCGGCGGGGCGTGGCCACCTTCCCCCGGCAGGGCGACCGCAGTCCGTGGCGGATGCACCAGACCTATCCGTTGGACGCTGCCGACGTCGCACGCGCGAGTCTGCGCCGCGAGCTGCGCGGAGTGCCCCGCGCGTCGTTGGCACTGCCCGATGCCGGCTCACCTGCCGGTGCCGATCGCCGACTGGGAGGCTGACCGTGGCACACGTGGACGGCGTGTGTGACCCACGCTTCGCGGAGATGGGCGCACTGCTCTCCGAGAACCTCGACTCGGGCGAGGAGCTCGGCGCCTCGCTCGCGGTCGCCATCGACGGAGAGCCGGTGGTCGATCTGTGGGGCGGATGGACCGACCCGAGCCGTACCGTGCCGTGGCGGCGCGACACGATCACGAATGTCTGGTCGTGTACGAAAACGGTTACGTCCCTGGCGGCATTGCTGCTGGTCGAGCGTGGACTGCTGGACGTCGACGCCCCGGTGGCCCGGTACTGGCCGGAGTTCTCGGCCCAGGGCAAGGAGAGTGTGCTGGTCCGGCACCTGTTGTCCCACACCTCCGGTGTCTCGGGTTGGGAGCGGCCGGTGACCGTCGCGGACGTCTGCGACGTGCCGACGTCGACAGCCAGGTTGGCCGCGCAGGCGCCGTGGTGGCCCCCGGGGACGGCCTCGGGATATCACCTGCTGAACTACGGGCACATGGTGGGCGAGTTGATCCGGCGGATCGACGGGCGGACACTGGGCCGGTTCGTCGCGGAGGAGATCGCCGGTCCGTTGGACGCCGACTTCCACATCGGCTTGCCTGACTCCGAATTCGGCAGGGTCGCCGATGTCGTTCCACCGCCGCCGTTCCGGTCGACGGACCTTGCCGGCGCCGATGCGGACAGCGTGTGGATGAAGACCTTCACCGGCCCTCTGGGCACGGCGGACGAGTCGTGGACTCCCGAATGGCGTCGCGCCGAGATCGGCGCCGCCAACGGCCACGGCAACGCCCGGTCACTCGCCAGAATCCACTCGGTCATCGCCTGCGGCGGCACCCTCGACAGGGTATGGCTGCTGTCGCCGCAGACCATCGAGCTGATCTTCAGACAGCAGTCCGACGGCCCGGATCTGGTCCTCGGGACGCATCTGCGATTCGGCATCGGTTACGGCCTGCCGTCGCCGGCGGTGCCGTATCTCCCGCGAGGGCGGATCTGCTTCTGGACTGGATGGGGCGGGTCGGTGGTCGTGATCGATACCGAACGCCGGGCCACGATCTCCTACGTCATGAACAACATGGGCGCCGGGCTGCTCGGTAGCGACCGCACGATTCAGTACGTCAGCGCAGCTTTCGCGGCGCTGGAATAGCAAAAGACCATCGATCAGTGGTCAGGGAACGTTTGAATCGAAGGTGCATGCATGAGTTTCGCCAGTCCCCATGCCGACGTGGAGCTGCCTGATCTGGCGCTGCACGAATTCCTGTTCGCGGGTCTGAGTTCCGCTGACCTTGAGCGGGTCGCGCTGGTCTCCGCGGAATCCGGAGAATCGTTGACGTACGGGTCATTGAAGCCGCGCGTCGACGGATTCGCCGCCGAACTGATGGAGCGTGGCATCGGCCCCAGTGACGCGGTGGCGCTGCTGTGCCCGAACACCCCGGCGTTCGCGGTCGCCTTCCACGGAATCCTGCGGGCCGGAGCCACCGTGACCACGGTGAACCTGCACAGGCGACTTGGCGAGGGTCGATTCCACTGGATGCGTCTACATCGTCGACCGCATCAAGGAGCTGATCAAGTACAAGGGCTACCAGGTCGCGTCGGCCGAACTCGAGGCGCTGCTGCTGACCCACCCGGACATCGCCGACGCCGCTGTGATCGGTGTGGTCGACGCCGAGGGCGAAGAGATCCCGAAGACGTTCGTCGTCACGGGTAATGCCGCGTTGAGCGCGGAGCAGGTGATGGACTTCCTGGCCGCACAGGTCGCGCCGTACAAAAAGGTGAGGGACGTCGAATTCACGGCCGCGATACCCAAATCGTCGGCAGGCAAGCTTCTGCGCCAGGAACTGCGGGCAGGGGCCCGTGGGCACGCTAGCGGGTCGGCGGGCCACTCGCCGACCGGTGAGTGATTCAGCCGGGCCCGCCGGAGCGCACGGAGAGCATCGGAGCCGTGTCTACCACCGCGACGTCCTCGATGTCGGCTGCGGCGAGGTCGCCCACGGAGCGCTGTGAACGGCGGAGTACTTTATCTGCCACTGTTTATAACGAATGTTATATTGCTGAAGTTGAGAGGGGTATCCGATGGCCAATCCGGTTGTCGTAGTGGCGACGCTGGTCGCCAAGCCCGGCCAGGAAGAGCTGGTCGAGAAAGCGTTGAAGGCGGCGGTGCCCGCAGTGCACGCCGAGCCCGGATGCCTGCGGTATGCGCTGCACCGCAAGACGGACGCCACCAGTGAATTCGTCGTGATCGAGAAGTGGGCCTCCCAGGAGGCGCTGGGCGCGCACTTGAAGGGTGCCGCGATGCGGGAGATCGGCGCCGCACTGGCGCAGGCACTCGCCGCACCCCTGCAGGCAGCGTTCCTGGACGCGATCCCCGCCGGCGACCCGGACACCGGCGCCGTCTGACCGACCAACGGGGGACCGGGCCGGCAGGCAGATCGGCCGACCCGGTCCCCTCCACGAAAACGAGGAGCATTCCCATGAAGAGCCTGATGTTCGTCGCGCCCGGACAGCTGCGCTTCGACGAGGTCGACGCCCCCACCATCGTCGAGGGCACCGACGCGCTCGTCCGCCCGCTCGCGGCCACGACGTGCGATCTCGACCACCATGTCATCGGCGACAAGACCCCGTTCTCTGGATTCGGCCCGTTCCCGATCGGCCACGAGTGCGTAGGCACAGTGGTCGAGGTCGGCCCCGACTGCACGGACGTAGCGGTCGGCGACGTCGTCGGCGTCGCGTGGCACATAGCGTGCGGCACCTGCGCCCAATGCAAGCTCGGACACCCCGCCCGCTGTCTCCTCCACGGCGACGCCCAGTACGGTCTTCCGGTGAACGGGGCCTGGGGCGGGACCTTCGACGAACTCATCCGCGTCCCCTACGCGGACTTCAACCTGGCGAAGCTGCCCGCCGGAGTCGACCCGGTCCATCTGGCCTCGATCGGCGACAACCTCGCGCTCGGCTGGGAGACGGTGATGCCGACCGTCGCCGGGATCCCCGACCCGAAGATCGCGGTCTTCGGCGGCACCGGTTCCATCGGCCTGTACTGCGTCGACGTTGCGGTCCACTGCGCCGGCGCCCGCACCGTCTACTACGACGACGACCCGGTCAGGATGAAGGTCGCCGAGCAGCTCGGCGCCGAGGTCCACGACATCCACGGCAAGCGTGAGAAGGACTTCCACCTCGCCGTGGACGCCAGCTGCGACCCCGAGCGGCTGCGCAAGGCACTGCTGTCGGTCATGCCCGAGGGCCACGTCAACAGCGTCGGCATCTACTTCGACGACGTCCAGCTTCCCCTGCTCGCGCTGTACCAGCGCGGGGTCCACTTCCACAACGGCAAGGGACACGCGCGACCGAACATGACACCCACCCTCGAGGCGGTGGCCGCAGGGACGCTCCACCCCGAGCTGGTCACCAGCGGCATCTACGGCTGGGCCGAAATCCCCGACGTGCTGACCTCCGACCGAGCCGGCCACAAGCCGATCTTCGTCCTGGAGAACTGAGGCACCGGGACCCTCGGTCCGTTGCGGCGTTCACCGCTCGAACGGCGACGTCGACCTGATCGGCGGCACGTTCGAGTGGTGCGAGACCGTAGTGATCTCCCGTCGGCTCGGTACAGGTCCATCAAGGCACCGGCCTCATCTATAGGCGCAGTGGCTCCCCAAGCGTGGCTTCGCTGCCCGGAAGAGCCGTCCGCGAACCTCGTTCGACCGCTTGGGGTAGGCATTTTCCTTGCGCAGAGCGGTCGGCTCGGCGCGGTTGTGCGGGGAGTGAGCAGGTCGACGGCGTCAGCCTCGGCCTCGCGGATGCAGCCGCGCAGAGCCTCGTGATGAACACCGAGTTCCTCGGCCACGGACGGATCACGGGCTTCGGCCACCCTCCTCCTCGCGCAGTTCGAGACCTCCAGCTCGACCTTCTCGTCTCCGGAGACCGTGCGCGGGCTGACCGGGCGATCGAATGCGCGGCCCGCCTCCTCGGCCGCCCCACTGCCTGACGCGCTGGGCGAACGAGGACAACAGCGTCAGCCCTTTTTGAGGAGGCCGCCGGGCATCACTGGGAGATGTCCTTCACGATGCGGGTGGCCGCGGCCCGGCCTTCGGGGGTGGGGGTCAGCGGGTAGACGTGCACGGCGCCCGGACAGACCGTCACTTCGAGCGGTGCTCCCTCGGCGGTGGCACGCTCGCGCAGCCGGCACACATCCGGGTAGAAGATGTCGCGGGTGCCGATGTACACCGATACCGATGCGAGGCCATTCAGCGGGCTGTTGATCGGGCTCAGGCGCGGGGCGGCCGGATCGTCGCCACCCGCCCACGCGTGGCCCATCTCGACGAGGCCGGCCGGGGACAGCCATGGGTCGTGCGGTGCGACGGTCTGCACCGCCGGTTGGCTGAGCGTGAGGTCGAGCCAGGGGGAGATCAGGACGATCCGGCGGGGCTGCGGCAGCCCCGCCGCAGGGAGTTCCCGGGCGACGCCGAGCGCGAGACCGGCGCCGGCCGAGTCGCCGGCGAGGGTCGCCGCCGCGGCGGGCAACTGCTCCAGCAGTTGCCGGTACACCTCGATCACCAGTGGATACGCCTCGCGGTAGGTGTGCTGCGGGGTCAGGCCGTAGAGAGGCACCTCGACGTGGACGCCCGCGTCGGCCAACGCGCCGATCAGGGCCCAGTGCTGTGTGATGATCTCGCTGGTGTACGCCCCGCCGTGCAGGTACACCGCACCGCGGGTGGCCGCTTTCCCGCGTGGCAGGACGGTCCAGCAGGCGAACCCGGCGACCTGCCGCACGGACACGTCGTGGCGCCGGCGCAGCGCGACCGGTGGCTGTGCGGAACCCTTCGGCTGGTGCATCCTGTTCCGGGCACGCGCCGCGGTCGACGAGCGGGGTTTGGCAGTGACCCGCAAATACAGTGCGACGGCATGCATCGCGAGACTCATCCGTTCCTCCAGAAACAACGCCGCGTCAGTGTATTCGCGTACACCTGGGCCCACCACTGATCATCGGACCAAGCGCTCATCCGGTGCGTCGGCGCGTCCCCGCGCCTTCCGTGGCGTGACGTCCTCACCTGGTGCCTGGCACCCCGCCACGGCCTGATCGCTAAGCGCATGCGGCGCCCGGACGGAGCAGCCCTCGTACCCGCCGGACGTTGACACCCCGGCGACGGCCGGCCCATGCACCACGGGGCCGGCCGTCGCCTCCATCGGACGGGAGTGACGATCGCCTTGCGGCTGCCATCCGGCGGGAGGTGGTGGTCGACTCTCCGGGCCGCCCCAGCAAAGGGCGGCCCGGAGCGGTCCTGTCCAAACCATTGACGGGAACATGACCCACTTTTATCTTCTGATCTCAGAATGATCGTAATGACGAACCCTGTTCGAAATTACGGACAATGGCGGTCTCGTATGTCTCGCACGCTCAGCCCGTGCGCGGCAATCGACGCGCGCAGCCGTCCCACGCCCGGCAGGTACGACACGACCGCGGACGTGTGACCCCACGCACCACCGACCAGGCAGTCGCTCTCGCGTCACCGAAAGGGTGCAAGATGTCTTCCTCCGTCAGCAGGCGGCGCCTTCTGCAGATAGCCGGGGGCGCCGTCGCCGCCTCTGCCACCGGATCCCTCATCGGCGGTTCTCCCGCCCACGCGGCCATCCCTCCGGCGAGGACCGACATCGGGGTCTTGGCGCACCCCTTCGCACTCGACCAGGTGCGGCTCACCGCAAGCCGGTGGCTGGACAACCAGAACCGTACGCGGAACTACCTGCGCTTCGTCGATGTCGACCGGCTGCTGTACAACTTCCGCGCCAACCACCGGCTGTCCACCAACGGCGCGGCTGCCAACGGTGGTTGGGACGCGCCCGACTTCCCCTTCCGCACCCACGTGCAAGGGCACTTCCTCACGGCCTGGGCACAGCTGTACGCCGTGACCGGGGACACCACGTGCCGCGACAAGGCAACCCGCATGGTCGCGGAGCTGGCCAGATGCCAGGCCAACAACAGCACCGCCGGCTTCAACGCGGGGTACCTCTCCGGCTATCCCGAGTCCGACTTCACCGCTCTCGAACAACGGAACCTGACCAACGGCAACGTGCCGTACTACACCATCCACAAGACGCTCGTCGGCCTGTTGGACGTATGGCGTCACATCGGCAGCACCCAGGCCCGCGACGTGCTGCTCGCGCTGGCGGGCTGGGTCGACTGGCGCACCGGCCGGCTGAGCGGCCAGCAGATGCAGGCCATGTTGCAGACCGAGTTCGGCGGCATGAACACCGTGCTGACCGACCTCTACCAGCAGACGGGCGACGCGCGGTGGCTCACCGTCGCCCGGCGGTTCGACCACGCGGCGGTCTTCGACCCGCTGGCGTCCAACCAGGACCAGCTCAACGGACTGCACGCCAACACCCAGGTACCCAAGTGGATCGGGGCGGCCCGGGAGTACAAGGCCACCGGCACCGCCCGCTACCGGGACATCGCCACCAACGCCTGGAACATCTGCGTCGGCACGCACACCTATGCCATCGGCGGCAACAGCCAGGCGGAACATTTCCGCGCTCCCAACGCCATCGCCGGCTACCTGAACCAGGACACCTGCGAAAGCTGCAACACCTTCAACATGCTCACCCTCACCAGGGAACTGTTCGCCCTGGACCCGGGCCGGGTCGCCCTGTTCGACTACTACGAGCGGGCGTGGCTGAACCAGATGATCGGTCAGCAGAACCCGGCCGACGACCACGGCCACGTCACCTACTTCACCCCGCTGAACGCGGGTGGCCGACGCGGGGTGGGCCCGGCGTGGGGCGGTGGAACCTGGAGCACCGACTACGGCACCTTCTGGTGCTGCCAGGGCACGGGCCTGGAGATGCACACCAGGCTGATGGACTCCATCTACTTCCGCAGTGACGACACGCTGATCGTGAACCTCTTCGTGCCCTCGGTGCTCAACTGGTCGGAGCGCGGGATCACGGTCACCCAGACCACGTCGTACCCGACCAGCGACACCACGTCCCTCCAGGTCACCGGCAACGTCAGTGGCACCTGGGCGATGCGCGTCCGCATCCCGGGCTGGACCACCGGGGCCACTGTCAGCGTCAACGGCGTCGTGCAGAGCATAGTCACCACCCCCGGCAGCTACGCCACGCTGAACCGCTCGTGGACCTCCGGCGACACGGTCACCGTCCGCCTGCCCATGCGGGTCGCCATGCGGGCCGCCAACGACAACGCGAACGTCGCCGCGGTCACCTACGGCCCGGTGGTCCTGTCGGGCAACTACGGGAACTCCTCACTCAGTTCCCTCCCGTCTCTGAACACATCCTCGATCACCCGGACCAGCAGCGGTTCACTCGCCTTCACCGCCACCGCCAACGGCTCCACCGTCAACCTGGGCCCGTTCCACGACGCGCACGGCCACAACTACACCGTCTACTGGAACACCAACGGCACCGGCACCGTCCGACTCGCCAACGTGGGCAGCGGTCTCGTGCTGGGCGTCCAGAACATGTCCACGGCCGACGGTGCCCGCGCTCTGCAGTGGTCCGACTCGGGCACCGCCGACCACGACTGGCAGATGATCGCCGACGGAAACGCCTTCCGCTTCCGCAATGCCAACAGCGGCAAGGTGCTCGGCGTCCAGGACATGGCCACGACGGACGGCGCGACCGTCCTGCAATGGTCGGACACCGGCACCGCCGACCACAAGTGGACGCTGCTCGACCAGGGAGACGGGACCTACAAGATCCGCAACGTGAACAGCGGCAAGTTGCTCGCCATCGCGAACAACTCCACCGCCGTCGGCGCGTTCGCAGTCCAGGACTCGGACAACGGCACCGCCGACAACCGGTGGCGCATCGTGGGGAACTAGGGCGATTTCCGAAAGTCCCGTCTGCCGGGCGGCGGCTGGCACGTACTCCCGGCCGCCGATCCGCAGATGCCAGAGGTCCCATTGTCCCGTGGACCGGTTCAGCCCCCGAGGGGTTCGTAGTCGAACCAGTCGAAGTGGACGGTGCCTGCGGTGGCGTACACGCCGATGACCCGGCCGGTGAAGCCGCCGGCGACCTCGGTCGACAGATAGCGGCCGTCGAGGGCCGCGAACTCGGTGAACGTGCCGTCGGGTTGTTCGATGCCGAGGGAGACGACGTCGGGTCCGGTGCACGGTCCGTGCGGGGGCGGTGGTTCCGTGACGGTGAGGGCGAGGACCAGGGGCCCGGCGGGTACGGAGCGTTCGGCCAGGACCGTGCGCAGGGAGCCGACGCGCGCGATCACCCGTACGTCCGTCCCGGAGGCCTCGATCGCGTAGTGGTGCCGCTCGTCCAGCCGGACCGCGAGGCCGCCGCGCCCGTCGGACGGGTCGACCAGGGTGCGTGCGCGGCAGGTGAGATCCTGCTGGCGCCGGCCGGCGAACACCGCGTCGGGCTCGTCCAGGGAGCCGCCCCGCGCGCGGAGCGTCAGCCAGCCGGGGCGCTCCTCGCTGGTAAAGAGCTCGGCAGGGCGGTCCCGCACGGAGATCCAGGCCGGCCCGAGTTCGCCGAGTCCGAAGTCGTCGCGCCGTTCCTCGGCGGGAGCGGGTGAGAGCGGCCAGGGGAGCTCGGACAGGTCCGAGGTGACCTGGCCGACGACCGGCCAGCCCTGCTCCCAGGTCACGGGAGCCAGGAAGGTCTCCCGGCCGAGTACGTGCCAGCCGGGGGTGCCGCCGCGCGGTCGTACGCCGAGGAAGACCATCCACCAGGAGCCGTCCGGTGCCTGGACCAGGTCCGCGTGCCCGGTGTTCTGCACGGGGTGGTCGGTGCCGCGGTGGGTGAGGACCGGGTTGGCGGGGCACGGCTCGAACGGGCCGGTCGGCGTACGGCCGCGGGCGATCGACACGCCGTGACCACGCTCGGTACCGCCCTCGGCGATGAGCAGGTACCAGTAGTCGCCGATCCGGTACAGGTGCGGCGCCTCCGGGGCCTTGGCGCCGGGCCCACCCGACCAGAGCGCCCGAGGGGTCCCGTACGTCTCGCCCGTGGACGGGTCGATACGGACCTGCGACACCCCCGCGACCGTGCACCAGCAGGTGCCGTCCTCGTCCCAGGCAAGGTCCGGATCGATTCCGGGCACGCCTGGTGCCGGGATCGGGTCCGACCATGGTCCGGCCGGGTCGGTGGCCGTGACGATCAGGTTGCCGCCGCCCTCTCGGGCATTGGTGACGATCAGCCAGAAACGGCCGTCGTGATGGCGCAGGGTGGGGGCGTAGATGCCCCCCGAGGACGGCATGGAGACCGGCAGACGCAACTGCTCCGGCCGGTCCAGTACGTTGCCGATCTGCCGCCAGTGCACCAGGTCACGGCTGTGGAAAAGGGGTACGCCGGGGAAGTACTCGAAGCTGGAGCAGGCGAGGTAGTAGTCGTCGCCGACACGGCAGACGCTCGGGTCGGGATGGAAGCCGGAGATCACGGGGTTGGTGGGGCGGGCGGGCTGACTCTGAGCGGGCACCCTTGGTCGTCCTTCCGTCGGGTGAGGAACAGGGCGGAGCTCAGGGAGCGTCCGTCTGGTGCGGGTGATGCGGAGCAGCGCCGCGGATGTGAGACGGAGACTGTCGAAGCGCTTCACCTGGAACGGGAAGGTAGCGGACTTATTTCTTGCGGAACAAGAGCTTCGATGTGAGAAAATCCTTCGCCACCTGTTCATTGACAGATTGTCAGCAACAGCATCGGCATCGATGCACTTCGACACCTCCCGCCCGCCAGTCCCACTCCTGTGCGAGGGTCTGCGCGCACCAGATCCGCTGGAGCAGCAGACTGCGTTGCAGGGTCAGCGCGGTCGTACGCTCACGCGTGTACCGGCAGGCGTTGTCGATGGCGACGGCTGCCTTCGCGGTCAGTTCCTCGGCGAGGATCAGATCGTCGGCGGTGAAGGCCTCCGGCCGGTCGCTGCGGGAGAACACGACGACGCCGAGCAGCGCGCCGCGGGCCCGGAGCGGGACGGTGATCCGGCCGGTCAGCCCTTCAGCGGCGATGGACTCGTCGATCAGCGGATTGCCTGGCGGCCAGTGGGCCGGATCGGCGGCGAGTCCGGGTCCGAAGGTCCATTCGCCGCCGTGGCCGGGCTCCGCCGCGAGGTGAACCGTGGACCTGCCGACGGCCATGCAGCGGGCGGCGACGGAACCAGGAGCGTGAGCGACCGGCATCGGAGGCGAGGGAGTCCGGTCGGTGTCCTGCTTCGCGCCGTGCTGTGCGGCGCGGATGAGTCAAAATCCCGTGCGCGGGCTCGTTCGGCACGGATGACGGCGTCGCCGGGCTGCGTCGGCCGAGTTGGGCCCCCGGATGCGGGGACCCGGATCGGCGTCCGGGTGCAGGCCACGGCGGGCGGCCCGACCTACGAGGTGGGGATCGAGGACATCGCCGGCACGGAAACCTACGGCTGCGCCGAGATGAGGCGGGCGAGGCCCACCCCGGCAGCACCCCACGGGCCTGCTTGCCGCCCGCGTCGGCCGGCGGTGAGCGGGAGTGCGTCGAGGCCCGCGTGGACGGGCCGAGATGACGACCCGGTCGCCGTCTCCGTCTCCTCGGCGGTGGCAGGCACTCGGACGGCGTCCATGTCGAACTCCTCGGCCGGCACGCGGCGTCCTCGTCCGTGAGTCTCGGCTTCGGCCCGGTGGCCGTGCGGTCGACGCGGGTGCCGAGGCCTGCCTGACGACCAGTCACGTGACGCGTGTGCCCGTGGAGGGACTCTGAGGGCTCCTGTTGTGGCGGTGTGTGCCGTATCACGCCCATAAAGGGCGCCCAAGTTGTCTGCATCACAGCGTAAATGTCCACTTGGCGTCCATGCTCGACGGAGACAGCGACTCCCGAAGCGGAGCCCGACGGTATGGGCGCGAAGTTCCGAAGTGGCCCATGGCGCAGCCCTCTTGACGTTCCACCTCGCTTCCCCCGAAAGGTGTTCCACATGGCCGCTTACCTCTGTCCCCCTGCCGTGATACACGGTGAGCACGCCGTGCGAACCAGCCAGATCGTGGCGGAGGTGCGCGACCGGCACCCGCACGCGACGTGGGCGCCGCGCATCGACGGCATCGCGGCCAGCACGGGCATAGAAACCCGCGGATGGATGCTGCCGCTGGAGACCGCCGTCGCGCCCGGCGACGGCGGCGGCCTGCGGAGCGTCGGCGTCGAACCCGCCCGACAGGCGCTGGCACGCGACGGCTTCACCCAGCAGGACGTGGACCGCGTGGTCGCCGCCCTGGAGGCGATACCCGCGCCGCAGACGGTCCAGGAGCGCACCGCGCCGGCCTGGGAGGCCGTGCAGTCCTACGGGGAGCGCGCGGCGCGCGGTGCCCTGCAGATCGCCGGGCTGGACGTCGCGGACGTCGACTGCCTGATCACCAGTCACTCCACCACCCCGGCGTTGCCGGGTCTGGACGTCGCCCTGTCCAACAGGCTTTCGCTCCGCGACGACGTGATGCTGCTGCCGGCCACGCAGTGGGCCTGCGTGGCGGGGACCCGTTCCCTCGCCCTGGCGGCGGACCTCGTGGCCGCGGATCCCGATCGGGTGGTGCTGGTCGTGATAGCGGAGGCGCTGAGCACGACGTACCAGCCCGCGGACGACACCCTCGAGTCCCTCATCGTCCGGCTGCTGTTCGCGGACACCGCGGTCGCCGCGGTGGTCACCGGCCGCCCGAGGCGCGAGTCGGTGCTGCGACTGGACGCCGCCTGGCACCACACCCTGTCCGGCACCAACGACCTCCACCGCCTGGAGACGCGCGAGGACGGCACCCACTTCGTCATGGACCGGCGCGGGCCGCGCGCCGTACAGGAGACGGTGACCGCCATGTGGGAGTGGCTGCGCGTCCGTTACCAGGACGACCCCGACTCCTGGCACCCCGACGTGCTGCTCGCTCACCCCGGCGGCACGCGGGTGCTGGAGTACATGGAGCAGACGATGCCCGACGCATGGCCGTCGGGGCTGCTGGAGTACAGCCGGGACAGTTACACCAGCGGCAACCGCGGTGGCGCCGCCGTGTTCGACATCCTGAGGCGGGCGTACGACGCCGGGCAGAAGCCGGGCAACCGCGCCGTTCTGTACGCGGCGGCACCGGGCCTCACGGCCACCGCCCTGGAAGGGGAGTGGCTGTAGGGGAGGCGCGGGCCCCCCGTACCCGCGAGCGAGCTGCCCGAGTCACCGGTCACGCCATCCGTACCCGCGAACGGGCCGCCCGCGCCCTCAGCCGTACGCCTCTTCTCACCCCCCGCCGCACCTGGCGGCGACGTCCGCCCAGACGACCTTGCCGGTGTCCGTCCACCGCACGCCCCACCGGGTGGTGAGCCGGTGCAGGACGTGCAGCCCACGCCCGCCGTCGTCGAGCAGGCCACCCCGGCTCAGGCGTGGTCTGCCGTTGCCGGTGTCGCCCACCTCGCACAGCAGGCCGTGACCGGTCCTGATCAGCCGCACCGTGATGGGACCGGCGGCGAAGCGCACCGCGTTCGTGACCAGCTCGCTGACCAGCAGCGGCACGTCGTCCAGGGCGTGGCCCGTGGTGTGCCAGCGTCGCAGCAGCGCGGAGGCGTGCGCGCGGGCACGGGCGGGCGCGTCGTCGCGGGCGGGCAGCCGCCAGGTCGCGGTGTCCTCCTTGCGGTAGCCGATCAGGCGCGCGAGCAGCAGGGTCACGTCGTCGCGCTGGCGCCCTGGGGCGAGCGCGGATACGACGTGCCGGGCGGCCGGGTGCAGGGCGTCCCAGGGGTGCACCGTGGACACGGCGTCCGTCAGCCTGCTGATGCCCTCGTCGATGGAGAGGTCCCGGTCCTCGACCAGGCCGTCGGTGTAGAGCGCGAGCAGGGAGCCCGCAGGTGCGTCGAAGGTGCGTACGTCGAACGGTTCCCGCAGGGCGAACTCGGCGCCCAGGCCGGGGTGGGGACGGACCGCGAGCAGGCGCGCGTGCCCGTCCGGAAGCACCAGGACAGGGGGGAGATGACCGGCGCTGGAGAGCGTCAGGTGGTGGCTGACCGGGTCGTAGAGGGCGATGCAGCAGGTGGAGCCGAGGGCGCTGTAGCCGGCCGTCAGCCCGGACTCCGCGTCGTCCAGCAGCGTCACGGTCTCGTCCAGGTGTTCCAGTACCTCGTCGGGGGCCAGCCCCGCGGACAGCAGCGCGCGGGCCTCCATGCTCAGCTGGCCCATCGCCGCCGCGGCTCCCAGTCCGTGCCCGACGACGTCACCGACCACCAGCGCGGTACGGCCGTCCGGCAGCGGAAAACTGTTGACCCAGTCGCCGCCGACACCGGCGCTGTCGGGGGTGGCGGGTTGGTAGACGCTGGCGATCTCCAGGGTGTCGCCGCCGCTGCGGGGCAGCAGTCTGCGCTGCAAGGTCAGCACCTGCGTGTGCTCGCGCTGGTGCTGACGGGCCAGGTCGACGTGATGGGCGGTCCTGGCCACCAGTTCCTGGAGGTCGAACAGCTCGCTGTCGCGGAAGGGGCGGTCCGCCCGCCGCCAGACCTCCGCCACACCCAGAACGACGGGTGGCGGGCCGTCCAGCACCAGCGGTATGCACGCCACACCCGCCGACCGGTCACCGGGAACCAGGGCCCGGATCACTCGCGGACTCCCGAGCATCCGCTCGACCGTCTCCCGGTCGGGGACGACGATGGCCTGCGGGGCGTCGTCCCGCCCTACGGCCTGCGCCAGCAGGCGGCTCGCGTCGCTCGGAAGGTCGTCGCCCGGAGTCGCATAGCCCTCGGGCCAGGCCCGGTCCGGTACCAGGGCGGCCCGCCGCAGCCGGATGCGCCCCGGCGCCTGCTCGGTGACTCCCTCGCCCGTCCACACGGCGAAGTCGAGGTCGACGGCGGCCACGTCCCCCCAGGCCAGTAGCGACTCGGCCAGCGACTGCGCGGTCTCGCCGATGTCCAGGGACGTGCCGATCGCGGTCTCGGCGGCGTACAGGTGCAGCCTCCTGGCCATGGCGATGAGGGACACGGTCAGGCCCTCCTGAGGCGCCGCGGCGGGCAGGATGCTCATCGAGACCACCAGTTCCGACCCGTCGTCGCGGCGCAGGCGCTGGATCCGGGCGACGTGCGCCTCACCGGTCTCCACAACCATCCGCAAGCGCCGGGTGACCGTCGGTACGTCACCGGGAGGCAGGAGATCGGCGAAGGCACTCCCCGTCGGGGCCTCCAGACCCGCGAATACGGGGGCGTCCAGATTGCTGTGGGTGACGCGCAGGTCGCCGTCCAGACCGACCACGCCGAGTATCTGATCCTGCCGGTCGCCCGCCGGGTCGTCGGGTGCGCGCGGACGGGCCGCGCGGTCGCCCTCCGCGTCGGCCGGACCGGCGCCCGCTGCCGCTCCGCCGCGCGGGCGGTAGCGCCTCAGAGCGCTGCTGACCAGATCGAACGGCGATGAGGACGAGGGGGAGGGCGTGGAGTCCATGCGGCTCTCTCGGCAGTCCCCGGCGCAGCGCCGGGGCCGTACTCGGACCCGTGCGACGGGGCCCCGAGCTCCCTGACCGCACACCCCATTGAATAACACCGGGGCTCGCTTCGCCCACACCAGCGGATCGCGCGGTGAACACGGACGGTGAGGAAGCGCCCCGGGGTGCGATACCTGCCTACGCCCCTGTACCGGCTCGGAGACGGTGTCCACCAGGCGGTGCCTACCTCCTGAGGTACCAGTCCTGTGAGCCGTCCCCGGCCGCCTCCTGGAGCGTGAGCGGCGCGCCGGCGCTCGCGCCGGTCAGGTAGAGGTCCGGGTTCTTGACCGACCGGAGTCGGTGGGAGCCGTCGTCGTTCCTGACCAGGTTCCAGCTGCCGGTGGCGCTGTCGTCGACCCACTGGCCGATCCGCCGGCCCGCCGTCGCGTTGCCGGTCCAGACGGCCGCCGCGCGACCGCCCGACTTGTTCAACAGGGTCACAGCGCCGTTCGGCTTCGTGACCACGTGCCAGTACTGCGTGTCCTTGTCCGCCGTCGCGCCGGGTGCCTCCAGGCGGACGTCCGGTACGTCCGCGTTGCCGATGTTGGCGTCGTTGGTGCGCCCGCCGGTGCCGATCACCTGGCCCGTCCTCCGGTTGACGAGCCGGTGGTAGGCGCCGTCCGAGTGGCCGAGATCGACCTCGGCGTAGGCGATGTGCGAGACATCCTGGTTGTTGAGGATCGAGATACGGCCGGTGCCCTCGACGTACTGGAGGCTGCGGCTGTATCCGGCCCGTGAGGTCGTCTGGTACTCCTTCCAGACGCCGTCGCTGCGACCGCTCTCGTTGACCCATACGTTGCCGCTGCCGGCGGCGTTGTAGACCAGACGCCCGTCCGGGAGGCGGATGACGACCGGGCTGCCTCCCGTCGCGAGGGGACGCGAGCCGGTGTCGACCGGCAGGGAGGTGACGGCCTCGCCGGTGGGGGAGCCGCGGTAGAACGTCAGCGGGTCGTCGGCGACGACGTACCGGGTGTTGACGCCGCCGCCCCAGTACTCGAAGGGGAGCAGCCACTTGCCGTCCGTCGTGCGGACGACGTTCGTCATGCCCGGCCGGCCGCCGCCGATCTCCGTCTTCCCGCCTCCCATGTCCTGGGCCGACCCGGCGACGTCGACGACGGGGGCGCTCCAGCGGGCGGCGCGCCCGTCCCAGGTCCGGTGGGCGAGGATCTGCCCGTGCGAGTCCGGGGCGGTGTCGTTCGCGGGGTCGAGCCGCGGGACGCCGGTGGCCGGGTCAAAGCCGACGTAGTCGTTCTCGTCGGAGTAGAAGCAGACCAGCCGCCCCTTGTGGACCATCAGGTACGGCTCCCAGAGGGGGTCCACCTGCCGGTGGGTGTTGGCCGACGCGATGTTCTGGCCGACCGCGCCCGCGCTGCCGCCCTGCCAGCCACCGGTCGCGATGACGTTGACGACCTTCCAGGTACGGCCGTCGTCGGTGCTGGAGTACAGGGCGATCGCCATGTCCGCGCGGTCACCGTCGTTGGACGGCGTCCAGTGGGGGTCGGCGGCCTTGTGGTCCGTGTAGTAGGCGTCGTCCCCCGACACGACGCTCGCCAGGAGCAGCGTGCCGGCCTTCAACTTCCCGACCTGTCGCGGAAGGACGTAGAGGTACGGGTTCGTCCAGTTGCTCGTGTACTTCGCGTACCGCGGGTCGCTGGAGAGGTACGCCGGTGCCTCGACCTCCGACAGCGGCTGCCAGGTCGTCCCGTGGTCGTCGCTCCTGTACACCGGGAGGGTCTGGCCGTCCGCGCTGCCGGTTCCCGGCACGACCGTGGACTTCTCGAAGGAGGCGACCAGCCGCCCGCTCGGCAGCTGCGCCGACTTCGGGTAGACCGCGCAGTTGCCCCGTCCCTTCAGACACGGCTCGTCGCCGAGCTGGTAGACGGTCCCGCCCGTCGGGGCGTACGCCTGCGCGGTGCCCATGGGCAGCGCCAGCAGCGCGGACGCCGCGATGAACGTGCCCAGCGCCTGCCCTGCTCTTGTCCTGCTCTTCATAGCCCCTCCTCGGGGGTGGCGGGTGATGACAAGCGGCGGTCAGGAGACGAGTACGCGTACGTCCCAGGCGCCGAGTTCCAGTGGTGTGCCCGCGGGGACGGAGGTGCCGTCGAGGGCGTCGGAGAGGTCCACCGGGGCCTGGACGCGGGCCGGTTCCCAGCTCCAGTTGTGGACGATGTGGACACGGCTGCCGTCGGGCGAGGTGCCGGTCGAAGCGGTGACGGAGGCCGGCAGGTCCCGCCAGGCGCCGCGCGGGGCCGGTGCCATCCAGCCGGCCAGCGCGCGGGCGAGGTCACGGCCGGGGACGGTGCCGACGCAGGTGACGCGGCCCGCGCCGTGGGTGCGGGTGGTGACGGCCGGCCAGCGGCCGAAGTGCGGGTGGTCGTACGACACCAGCACGTCGGCGTCGGTGACGGTCAGGCCGTCCGCCCAGAGCGTCGCCGTCGCGCCCTCGGGGAGGTCGAGCGGTCCGCCGGGCGCCGGCCGTACCGGGATCTCCCGGCGCAGGTTGCTGAACTCGTCGTAGGAGACGCCCGCCGCCTCGGTGAGGCGTCCGGGGGCCGCCTCCTGCCGGGCGCGCGCCTCGTGGTCGGCGTATCCGGTGCGCGGGCCGACGACCAGGTGGCCGCCCGCCTCGGCGTACGCCGCGAGCCAGTCGAGGGTGGAGTTGGCGGCGAGGTACAGCGCCGGGACGACGAGGACGCGATGGCGGCGGACGGCCTCCTGAGGCGTCAGGCCCTCCCTCTCCCCGCGCGGGTCGTGCAGTTGGCGGGCGTGCACGATGCGTACCTGGCGGCCCGTCTCGAAGGCGCCGCGGTAGAAGGGGTCGAAGACGCGGTGGTAGGCGGCCGGGTCCGGTCCGCCGTCCGGCTCGGCGAGCGGCGGATACTTCTCCATGAGCCACTTGCTGGGCGTCGAGTACACCATCGTGATGTCGGCGTCCGGTTCGAGCCCGGCGACGAGCGCCCCGGCCGACTGGAACTCGGCGCCCAGCCGGGCGACTTCGGCGTACGCGCGGCCCGGCTGCCCGGTGTGCGGCAGGACGCCGCCCCAGTACGTCTCCGCGCCGAAGTGCAGCGTGTTCCAGTGCCAGTACTCGATCATGCGGGCGCCGCGGGCCACCAGCGCCCAGGCGGCCTGCCGCCACTGTCCGTCGTAGGCGGGACGGTTGTCCCAGGGGAAGCCGATGGAGCCCGCGTTGGTCTCGGTGACCAGGAACGGTTCCTGGCGCGAGGAGAACATCCAGTCGGCGCTCTGGTACAGCGCGGGGACGCCGGTGGTCTGCCAGATCTGGCGGTGGTCGTCCGGCGTGGGGTCGGGCAGTAGCAGACTGTCCTGCATGCCGTAGTACGGGTTGCCGGAGGCGATGTCGAGTCGGTCGGTCAGCTCGTCGTCCTCCACGGCCGGCCGGGTGTAGGAGATGCAGGTGGTCACGAACTGCTCGGGACGGGCGTACTCCCGGACGATGTCGGCCTGCCAGCCGATGAACTCGGTGACCTGACGGGCCTGGAACGCGCGCCAGGCGACGTCGTACTGGGGCTGCGCGTTGCCGTCCGGCGTCCACAGGTCCGCCCAGGTCGACAGCCGGTGCGACCAGTAGACCAGCCCCCACTCGCGGTTGAGGGTCTCGACGTCGCCGTAGGTCTCGCGCAGATGGTCGACGAAGCGCTGGAACACGCCGTGGTTGTGCAGGAGTTCGTTGCCCGGCTCGTTGTCGACCTGGAAGCCGATCACCGCGGGGTGGCCGGCGTACCGGGCGACGACCTTGCGGATGACCCGCTCGGCGTGGAAGCGGAACGCGGGGTGGGTGAAGTCGACCTCCTGCCGGGCACCCCAGCCGATGCGCTCACCGGTGCGCCGCTCGCCGGTGATCTCCGGGTACTGGCGGGCCAGCCACGGCGGCACTGCGTACGTCGGTGTCCCGAGGACGACGCAGATGCCGCGTTCGTGGGCGCCGTCCAGGACGGGCTGGAGCCAGTCGAGGTCGAACCGCCCGCTGGAGGGCTCCCAGGTGGACCACACCGACTCGCCGACCCGGATGACGGTGACATGCGCGTCGGCCATGAGGTCGAGGTCGGTCTTGAGGCGTTCGTCGGGGTGCTCGGTGCCGTACGGGGGCCGGTACTCGTGGTAGTACGCGGCACCGAAGAGGACGCGGGCGGGCAGCTCCGCCATGAAGGAAACCTCCGGGAGGGAAGTGAGGGGAAGTGACGTGAGAGGTGGAGGCGTTACTGCTTGACGCCGCCGGCGGCGAGCCCGCTCTGCCAGTACCGCTGGAGCAGCAGGAACGCCACGACGAGCGGGACGATCGACAGCATGGAGCCGGTCACCACCAGCGCGAGCATGTCGCTGCTGGAGCCGGCCCCGCCGTTCTGCGCCTGCGCGGCCCAGGACGACAGACCGACGGTGACCGGGTACAGGTCCGGGTCGTTCAGCATGATCAGCGGCAGGAAGTAGTTGTTCCAGGTCGCCACCAGGGTGAACAGCACCACCGTCACCAGGCCGGGGCCCAGCAGACGCAGCACGATGCCGAAGAAGATCCGGGCCTCGCCGGCGCCGTCGATCCGGGCGGCCTCCAGGAGACTGTCGGGGACGGCGTCCTGGGCGTAGATCCGCATGAGGTACAGTCCGAACGGGTTGACCAGCGAGGGCAGGATGACGGCCCACGGCGTGTTGACCAGGCCCGCCTGGGCGAACAGCAGGTAGGTGGGGATCGCCAGGGCGGTCGTCGGGACCATGACGGCGCCGAGGACGAGGTTGAAGGCGACCCGGTCGCCGCGGAAGCGGAACTTCGCGAATCCGTACCCGCCGGCGGCGGCCAGCAGCGCTGCTCCCAGCGAGCTGACACCGGCGTAGATCACCGTGTTGAGCAGCCAGTGCGCGAAGACGCCGTCGTCCTGGGCGAAGGTCGCCCTGATGTTGGTCAGCAGTTGCGGGGCGTGCGAGAACCACAGGCCGAAGCTGTTGAACAGGTCCTGTGTGCTCTTGGTCGAGGCGATCAGGAGCCAGAACAGGGGGAGGAGGAAGTAGGCGAGGACGGCCAGCATCGCGACCGTCAGCGGGGTGCTGCGGCGGGGCGGGCGCTTCGTGGCGGGCGCGGTGCCGGTCGGCTCCACCGCTTCCGGCGCGACCGTGGCCGCCGGGGTCGATGGGGGAGAAGCCGAGAGCTTGGGGGAGGTCACGGGGTCCTCCTGCGGTTCGCGGTGAGCAGGACGGCGTAGGAGGCGATCACGATGACGAGACCGAGGAGGAAGGACACCGTGGCCGCGTAGTTGACCTGCTGGCCGGTGAAGGCGAGCGAGTAGGCGTACAGGTTGGCGGTGTAGGAGCTGCTGATGACGTCGGGGGCGACCTTCATCAGCAGGTTCGGCTCGTTGAACAGCTGGAAGCTGCCGATCACCGAGAACAGCAGGGTCAGCATCAGCGCCGGGCGGAGCGCGGGCAGTTTGATCGACCAGGCGATGCGCCAGGCGCCGGCCCCGTCCATGGCGGCGGCCTCGTACAGCTCGGGCGGGACCGTGCGCAGGGCGGCGTACAGGATGATCATGTTGTAGCCGACGAACTCCCAGGTCACGATGTTCGCCAGGCTGGCGAGCATCCAGCCCTCGCTGAGGAAGTCGGGCACCGGCAGGGACAGTTCCCGGCCCAGCTGGGCGAACGGTCCGAAGTCCGGGCCGTACAGGTAGCCCCACATCAGGGCGGCGACCACGCTCGGCACGGCGTACGGGATGAAGATGCCGAGCCGGATCACGCGGGCCAGGCGGAGCAGGCCGCTGTCGAGGGCCAGCGCGAACGCGAGCGCCAGCAGCAGCATCAGGGGGACCTGGATCACGAAGAACAGGGCGACGCGTCCGAGGCCGTGCAGGAGCAGCGGGTCGCTCAGCGCGGTGACGTAGTTGTCGAGACCGACGAACGCCGTCCCGCCGATCAGGCGTTCCTGGAACAGGCTGAGGTAGGCGGCGTAGCCGAGCGGGGTGAGGAAGAGCAGCAGGAACAGCACCATGAACGGGGCGACGAACAGCGGTCCCGCCGTACGGCGACGGCTCATCTCAGCCCCCCTTCACGGTGAAGCCCTGGCCCTTGGCGTACGTGGTGAGGCGTGACTGCCAGGTGCCGAGCGCGCGGACGGTGTCGGTCCCGTCGGCGAGGGACTTGCCGACGGTCTCGGTCCAGTCGGTGGCCGCCTGGTCGAGGAACGGGGCCACTGGAAGTCCGCCTCGACCGTGGAACCGATGTCGGCGAACAGCTGGTTGACCTTCTGGCCGCCGTAGAACGACGGTGTCTGGCCGATGAACTCGGGGTCCGTGAGGAGGGCCTTGGTCGCCGGGAAGAAGAACTGCTCGGTGGCGAACATGCGGGCGCTGGCCGGGTCGCTGTTGAGGAACTGCGCGAACACGGCCGCCGCTATGGGGTTCTTGCCGGCGCGGATGACCGCGGTGGTCGAGCCGCCCCAGTTGCCCGAACTGGGCTTGGCCGCGTCCCACTGCGGCAGCGGGGCCGCCCGCCACTTGCCCGCGGTGGCCTTGGCGGAGCCGGAGAGGAAGACGGGCCCCCAGGCGGCGGTGATCCAGGTGGCGTACTTGCCTTTGTTGAGGGCGGCGTACCAGGCGTCGGTGAAGTCCGGCTCGACACCGATGACCCCTTCCTTCGCGAGCCCGCCCCAGAACTCGCCGAGCTTCCTCGACGCGGCGTCGTCGACGCTGATGGTGATGTCGCTCTTGCCGGAGGTCGCATAGGGCTTGGCGCCCGCCTGCCACTGGAGGCCGTGCCAGGCCGCGGGCTGGTTCGCCGCGAGGTTGGTGAGGTAGACGTCGGGGTCGGCCCTGTGGAGCTTGCGCGCCGCCGCCGCGAACTCGTCCCAGGTGGTGGGCACGTCGATGCCGTGCTCGTCGAAGATGTCCTGCCGGTACAGCATGCCCATCGGGCCGGTGTCCTGCGGGATCGCCCACACCTCACCGCCGGCTCCGCTGACCTGGCTCCACGTCCAGTCGACGAACTGTCCCTCGAGTGCGGCGGCGCCGTACGGCCGCAGGTCCAGCAGGCTGTCGGTGATGGTGAACGTGGGAATGGCCTGGTACTCGATCTGGACCAGGTCCGGGGCCCCGCTGCCGGCCTTCAGCGCCGTACGCAGCTTGGTGTACTGGGGGGTGCCCTGGCCGGCGTTGACGACCTTGACCTTGACGGCCGGGTACTTCTTCTCGAAGAGCGCGACCTCCTTGGCGATGTCGGGGACCCAGGTCCAGAACGTCAGCTCGGTCGGTGTTCGCATCGCCTTGTCGATGTCGGCCTGGGCCACCGGCTCGGTGGCGGCGGGGGAACCGCCGGAGTCGCCGCCGCACGCGGTGAGCGCGGCGCCGAGCGACAGGGCACCCGTCGTGGTGAGGAACAGACGACGGTTCATCCCGGAAGGGCTGGGCAGTGACGCGGAAAAGGGCATGGTGAACTCCCGCCGGTGGCATGGGTGACAGGCACGCCGGACGAGGGCGTGCGCAGGATGTGAGGGAGGGCGCGGTCGCGACAGCCGGGGCTCGGATGCCGGCGGTCGGATACGGGTCCGGGCGGACCGGCACCGACGGACGTTCCGCGGGGAGCGGAGGCGGAGGTCGCGGCCACAGAGAAGGGGCTGGGACGGAGCCGAGGCGGATACGGGGGCCTGGCTCGGGGGCCTGCCGGGTCACGGGCGGAAGGTGCGCCGCCAGGGCAGGGGCCGTCCGACAGGAGCGGGACGCTACCGGTACAGCGGCTCGGCGTGCGCGCACGCGCCGGATG
Source organism: Streptomyces sp. ID05-39B (assembly GCF_033794725.1). NCBI lineage: Bacteria > Bacillati > Actinomycetota > Actinomycetes > Kitasatosporales > Streptomycetaceae > Streptomyces > Streptomyces sp. ID05-39B. Next base: position 52,146 of record NZ_JARGEF010000004.1, read on the forward strand.
AAGCCTCGCCGTCCGGGTCGGTCGGGGTGGTCAATGGTGGCGGGGCGGGCCTCCGTCCGGGAGCGGGGGAGGCGACGCGTCACCGCGGGATCCGGAGGGCGCACGCCGTCCGAGAGCCGGGGGCGTCCGGTTCGGCGGGGGCTGCGGTGGGGGCGCCGTCGAGGCGCGGACGACGAGGTCGACCGGTGGGTCGCTCGACGGCACAGGGTCCGCCGCCGGGTTCTCGACGGCGTGCACGAGACGCTTGAGCCCTTCCTGCGCCACGGTGTCGAACGGCTGCCGCACCGTGGTCAGCGGAGGCGTCACATAGGCGGCGACCGGGACGTCGTCGAAGCCGACGACGCTGACATCCTCGGGTACCCGACGGCCGGCCTCCGTCAGCGCCCGGATCAGTCCGATCGCCATGTCGTCGTTGGCGGCGAACACCGCGGTGACGGCGGGGTCCTGGGCGAGTTCGCGTCCCGCCCGGTATCCGGACGCGGCCGACCAGTCGCCTTCGGTGACCGGCGGTACGTCTCTTCCTCGCGCGGTCAGCGTCGCGCGCCAGCCGTTGAGGCGGTCTCGGGCGGCGAACCACCGCTGCGGCCCGGCGAGGTGATGGACCGTCACATGTCCGAGGTCCAGAAGGTGTTCGGTGGCGGTCCTGGCCATCAGATCGGCCCCGTCCCCCGCGGTCAGCAGCGTGGGCGCGGCGACCGCCGAGGGAGCGCCGAGGATGAGGACCGGCACGTCGACGCGGAGGGACACATCGCTGTCGGTGCCCTCCTCCTCGTCGATGGGCTCCGAGATGACGATGCCGTCCACGCCCTGGTCGAGGAGCGAGTCCACGGCGCCGGCGATGCCCGCCGGGTCGCCTTCCATGGTGTTGACCACGCGGAGCGCGTAGCCGGTGTCCCGGACGGCCCGCTCGACGCCCATGAGGAGTGAGGCGGGGCCGTACAGGGCCGTACCCAGCGTGACCACGCCGATCGAGCGGGTCCGTCCGGAGGCCAGCGCGCGGGCGGCGTTGTTGCGCCGGTAGCCGAGCTGTTCGGCGGCTTCGAGGACCCGTCGGCGTACGTCGGCGGAGACGTACTGCTCGTCGTTGAAGACCCGCGACACCGTCTTCTGCGAGACCCCGGCCAGCCGGGCCACGTCCACGCTCCGCGGCGCCGGGGAGCTGGTGCCCCGCCCTGTTCCTCGCGTCATGGTGTGTCTCCCGGTGGCCGAACGGTCGAGCCGATGATGTCAGACGCCGACTGGCTGACTGCGCAGTCATGTCTGCGCTGTCATGCCGACGGGACATGTCTACGCAGTCATGTGGACGCCGTCAAGAGACCGGAACGTATCCGTAACGAGGCGGACGCTCCCGCCCGGCCGCCACGCGGCCCGGCCGACGCGCGATTGCCGGTGGCCGGTGGCACGCTGAACCGACATCGGATCTGCGAAAGGGAACAGCTGTGATCACCACCGACCTCACGCCCGGCTCCCCCTGCTGGCTCGACCTCGGCGCCCCCGACGTCCGGGCCGCCGCGGCCTTCTACGGCGCGGTGCTCGGCTGGGAGTACGAGGCGATGGGCGGCGAGGGCGAGGCGATGGAAGGCGGGATGTTCAAGAAGGACGGCAAGACCGTCGCCGGGCTCGGCAAGCTGTCCGAGGAGGGCGCCCGCTCGGCCTGGATGATCTACTACACGGTCACCGACGCGGACGCCACCACCCAGGCGGTGGAAGGCGCCGGCGGCACGGTCCGGGTGCCCCCGAGGGACCTCGGGGATTGGGGGCGGATGGCGCAGTACACCGACCCGTCGGGCGGCCAGTTCGCCGCCTGGCAGCCGGGGAAGGACGTGGGCTTCGAGCTGGCCGACGAGTCGGGCTCACTGTCCTGGACCGAGCTGTACACGAGCGACGCCGCCGCCGCGCGGCAGTTCTACGGCTCCGTCTTCGGCTGGCAGTTCAGCGACATGGAGATGCCGGGCGGCGGTGGCACGTACACCATCATCACGCCGGCCGGGAAGACCGAGGACCGGATGCAGGGCGGCCTGATGCAGCTCGGCCAGGAGGACCTCTCGCTGGCGGACGGGCGGTCGTACTGGCATCCGGTGTTCGCCGTCGACGACTGCGACGCCGCCGTCGCCGCGGTCACCGGGAACGGCGGCAGTGTGCAGATGGGGCCGGTGGACGCGGAGGGCGTCGGCCGCCTCGCCGTCTGCCTCGACCGGTCGAAGGCCGACTTCGTGGTACTCACCCCGTCCTCCCAGAGCTGAGCCGCTCCGCTCAGGGCGGCAGCGGGACGCACAGCAGCGCCGCCGGAGCCGGTGCGCCGCCCAGACGGGTGGTGAAGGCGATCCCCGCCCCGTACTCGCCGGCCGCGCACCGCTGCGAGGCCGGTTCCGGCGGCGCCATCCGTGGGCGGGCGCCCGGGGTGGGACGTTTGCCCCTACTTCCCCTGGAAATAAGCCTGTTGGGCCTAGGACCGGAGCTGCCTCGACGCCGTCGCACCGACCGGGCCGACGCCCCGCGGGCGACCGGACCCCGCAAGAGCCGCGCTCCGGATCGCCCTGGGAAGGGAGGAGCGTCGTGCCGCAGCCCGACGACGAGTGCCCCGCCGGTCTCGAAGGGCAGTCGGCGTGCCACGACCCCCACCCCGCCCGGCCGCGCGCACGGCGCCGCACCGGTGCCTGGCAGACCCTGGCGGCCGGACTGGCCGCCCTGATCACCGGCGTCGCCCTGGCCGAGGGCCTGCTCATCGCCACGGGACTGGTCCTGGCAGGCATCGGCGTGCAGTTGCTCGACGCCCGGAGCGAGGCGGCGGGCGAACGGGGCGGTCGGCGACCCGGCTGAGAGAGGGATTCCCCGGGCAGGGGCTCGCGGCGCCGCGAGCTGGACGGGTCGGGTGACCAGGTCCAAGGGGTGATCGTTTCGGCGGTCGCGGGAGGTTCCGGGGACCCGTCCGGCCCGGTACTGGGCCCTCAGGTCAGTCGACCGGCCAGGTGTGCGCGGGCGCGTTGAGATGCATGTAGTCGATGTACTGCCGTGTCATCCGCCGCAAGGCCTCGGGGCGGTCGACGCCCGGGGAGGCGGTCAGGTGGTGGAACATCTCCTTCTGCCAGACCGCGCCGTTGCGGGCGGTGACGCAGCGCTGCTCGATGATGCCGAGCAGCGGTTCGCGCCAGGCCGTGTCCATCCCGGACAGCTCCAGGCCGCGGTGCGCCAGCGGCAGCAGCCGCCGCAGGACCAGCTCGGACACGGGCACCTCGCCCATCCCCGGCCAGTACAGGCGCGCCTCGATGCCGTGCCGCGCCCCCATGTGCAGGTTGTCCTCGGCGGCGGCGAAGGACATCCGCGACCACACCGGCCGTTCCTCGTCCACCAGGGCACGGGTGAGGCCGTAGTAGAAGGCGCCGTTGGCCAGCGTGTCGGCGACGGTCGGGCCGGCCGGCAGCACCCGGTTCTCCACCCTGACGTGCGGTGTGCCGTCGGCGACGGCGTAGACCGGGCGGTTCCAGCGGTAGATGGTGCCGTTGTGCAGGCTCAGCTCGGCCAGTTCGGGGATGTCACCGCGCTCCAGCGTCTCCGTCGGGTCCTGCTCGTCGCAGAGCGGCAGGAGCGCCGGGAAGTAGCGCAGGTTCTCCTCGAAGAGGTCGAAGACGCTGGTGATCCACCGCTCCCCGAACCACACTCGGGGCCGCACCCCCTGCACCTTGATCTCCTGCGGGCGGGTGTCGGTGGCCTGCTCGAACAGCGGGATCCGGGTCTCGTGCCACAGCTCTCTGCCGAACAGGAACGGCGCGTTGGCGGCCAGCCCGATCTGCACGCCGGCGACGGCCTGTGCCGCGTTCCAGTACGCGGGAAACTCCTCCGGGGAGACCTGGAGATGGAACTGCGTGCTGGTGCACGCGGCCTCCGGGGTGATCGTGTCCGCGTAGGTGCGCAGCCGGTCGGCGCCGTCCACCTCGATCCGCAGGTCCTCGCCGCGGGCTGCGAAGACCTGGTCGTTGAGCAGCCGGTAGCGGGGGTTCTCCGACAGCGCCGACTCGCCGATGTGCTCCTGCCGCAGCGTGGGCAGGATGCCGACCATGATCAGCTGCGCGCCGACCGACCTGGCCCGCTCGTCGGCGTGGTTCAGGGCGGCGCGGATCTCCGACTCCCACGCGTCGGGGCCGCCCTCCGTCAGCCGGCGGGGCGGCACGTTGATCTCGAGGTTGAACCGGCCCAGCTCGGTGTCCCACGCGGGGTCGGCGATCGCCTCCAGCACGTCGCTGTTGCGCATGGCCGGTTCGGCGGCCTCGTCGACCAGGTTCAGCTCGATCTCCAGCCCGACCCGGGGCCGCTCGGACGCGAACCGTGCCTCGCGCAGCATCTGGGCGAACGCGTCAAGGCACTCCTGCATCTTGATCCGGTACCGGCGCCGGTCCTCGCGGGTGAAGACCATCGCCGGGACGTCCCGCCCCATGGGGCCTCCCGGGGGTCCGGGTCTGTCCTTCGACAGCTGTCACGTCCAGCGTCGCACCACCGGGCGCCCCCGACCACGTGAGCGCGGTGCGGCCCTGGTGTCAGGCCCAGCCGAAGCGGCGGTCCACGACCGCGGCGAACTCCTCCAGGGTCAGCACGGCGTCCCCGTTCTGGTCGGCCGCGTCGAACAGCGCCGAGGCGGCGTCGGCGTCCCCCAGGGCCCAGACCGGCAGGTCCCCCCTGGCGGCCAGGGTGGGGCCCTTGGTCCGCAGTGCGGTGATCACCTCTTCGCGGGTCAGTGTCCCGTTCGCGTCGAGGTCGAGTGCCTCGAACAGCTTGCGCGCCTTGTCGCTCATGATGCTTCCCCGTTTCACGATGCTTCCAGGTACCCCGTCGCCGACGGGCGGGAAGGGCCCCCGGCCCGCTCCCGGAGGAAGACGCCTGCGCTCTCCTCCGGGTTCCCCACCGCCGGCACCGTATCGGGTCACGGCTCGCCGGAGGCCTCCGTGCTCGGCCGCACCGTACCGGGTCACGGCTTGCGGGCGAGGCCTCCGTGCTCGGCGATGATCTCCGGGGCGGGCGCGGAGGGGTCCGGACGCCACAGGGGCACGGACACGACGCCGGGCTCGATCAGCTCCAGCCCGTCGAAGAACGAGGTGATGTCCTCCACCGTCCGCAGGTTGTACGGGGCGGCGCCGCTGGCGTTGTAGGCGTCCTGGGCCGCCTCGAAGACGGGGTCGACACCCCGGGAGCCGTCGTTGATCGAGAGGTAGCTGCCCGACGGCAGGGCTCCCATGAGCCGGGTCACCAGCTCGCGGCCCTGCTCGTAGTCGGAGACATGACCCAGGATGTTGCTCAGGATGAGCGCGGTGGGCCGGCTCAGGTCCAGCGTCTCGGCGGCCGCCGCCAGAATGCGGTCGGGGTCGACGACGTCGGCGTCGATGTAGGCGGTCGCGCCCTCGGAGGTGGAGTAGAGCAGCGCGCGGGCGTGCGCCAGGACCATCGGGTCGTTGTCGACGTAGACGATCCGGGCCTCGGGGGCGATGCCCTGGGCGACCTGGTGGGTGTTCTCCGCGGTCGGCAGGCCGGTGCCGATGTCCAGGAACTGCCTGATGCCCGCCTCGGACACCAGGTAGGTGATGTTGCGGCGCAGGAAGGCCCGGCTGCTGCGGGCGATGGTGACGATGCCGGGGAAGACGGCGGTGTACGCGTCACCGGCCTCCTCGTCGACGGGGTAGTTGTCCTTCCCGCCGAGCCAGTAGTTCCAGATCCGGGCCGAGTGCGGCACCGAGGTGTCGATCTTCTGGTGCACCGACGATCCGGGCGTCGTCGCTGAGTCGCTCATGGGTGGCGTCCGTCTTTCAGCCGAGGCGTGCAGGTTCCATCGCACAACGTACGTCCCAACGGCCACGGCGTGCACACCAGTTCACTTCTTCGAACGACCGATTCGCGGGGCCCCGCCGCCCCCGCCTTCGCCCCCGCCGCGGCACCGGGACCCGGAGGCCGTGGCCCGTCGCCCGGATGTCCTCCCGGCAACTCCTGTGCTGCACTGGGCGCATGGAAGCGCGAGTGGTCGGAGTCGACATCGGTTCGGTGGCGCGGGGGCGGTTCGCCTGGGCGGCGATCGACGCTCCGGCTCCCTCACTCGCCGGGCAGGGGAGTGACCCGGAGACGGCGGTGCGGGCCCTTGTCGAACGGCTCGCCGCCGGCGGCCGGGCGGCGCTGGTGCTGGAGGCGCCGATGTCGGTGCCCATCCCGGCGGCCGACCGGGCCGACGCGTGGGCGGCGCTGGGCCGGGCGCGGACCGGTGAGGGGAACCGGGCGTGGTCGGCGGGCGCCGGCGCCGGCGCCCTGGCCACGGGAATCGCGCAGGCCGGATGGCTGCTGGCCCGACTGGCCGGGACGGTCCCCGGTGCGCGGGCGACCACCCGGCCGGACCGCTGGGCCGCACCGCACGGTCCCCGGCTCCTGCTGGCCGAGGCACTGGTGTCCGGCGCGGGCAAGCCCGTCCCCACGGCCGGTGACCCGCACGCGGCCGACGCCGAGGCCGCGGCCCGCGCCCTCGCCGGACGCCTGCCCGGCCTTCCCCGGATCGCCACGGACGTCGAGTGCGCCCCGCACGGCTCGCTCAACCTCCTTGCCGCCGCAGCGCTGTGGGCGGGCCTGGACCTCCCGGCCGACGAACTGCGCACAGACGTCCTGGTGTTGCGGGCCCGGCCCGCGCCGTACGAAGCCGAGGGAGAGCGGGGAGAGGGCGACGGGAGACGGGCCTGAGCGTACGTATCGGCCCCAACCGCCCCTCGCATCAGGTCAATCGTCCCGGACCCTTGACTCGTAACCCGCCAGTAGCGATCCTCGTCGCATATCTTGCGCGGTCATGACAATCCCGTGTGGGTCGTGGGCGTCCTCGGATCCCAGGCGTCCCGGCTCGTCGACCGCGCGCTCCCGCCGACCGAGGGACGTGGGCAGTGACCATCGCTGGACGCCCGTACCGCAGACACCGGCAGATCACCGTCGTGTCGTTGCTCCTTCTCATACTCTCCATGACCTTCGGGCCGACGCCGAGTTCGGCCGCCGGAAGCGAGTGGTGGGTGCCCACCGCACGGCCTGCGCCGGACTCGCAGATCAACGTCACCGGGGCGCCCTTCACCGGCACCGACTCCGCAGGCGATGTGCGCGGGTTCGTCGACGCCCACAACCACCTGTTCTCCAACGAGGCCTTCGGCGGGCGGTTGATCTGCGGCAAGGTGTTCTCCGAGGCCGGCGTCGCCGACGCGCTCAAGGACTGTCCCGAGCACTACCCCGACGGCACGCTCGCGATCTTCGACTACATCACGCACGGCGGTGACGGCAGGCACGACCCGGTCGGCTGGCCGACCTTCAAGGACTGGCCGGCGTACGACTCGATGACCCATCAGGCGAACTACTACGCCTGGGTGGAGCGCGCCTGGCGCGGCGGACAGCGGGTCCTGGTCAACGACCTCGTCACCAACGGCATGATCTGCTCGGTCTACCCCTTCAAGGACCGCAGCTGCGACGAGATGACGTCGATCCGCCTCCAGGCGAAGCTGACGTACGCCCTCCAGGCGTACATCGACAAGCAGTACGGCGGCACGGGCAAGGGCTGGTTCCGGATCGTCACCGACAGCGCGCAGGCCCGCCAGGTCATCGAGCAGGGCAAGCTCGCGGTCATCTTGGGCGTGGAGACCTCCGAGCCGTTCGGCTGCAAGCAGATCCTGGACATCGCGCAGTGCAGCAAGGCCGACATCGACGCAGGGCTCGACGAGCTGTACGCACTGGGCGTGCGCAGCATGTTCCTGTGCCACAAGTTCGACAACGCGCTGTGCGGCGTCCGCTTCGACGAGCACGGACTCGGTACGGCCATCAACGTCGGCCAGTTCCTGTCGACGGGCACCTTCTGGCGGACCGAGAAGTGCACCGGCCCGCAGAAGGACAACCCCATCGGCCAGGCGGCGTCGGAGGCCGAGAAGGACCTGCCGGCCGGCACCGAGGTCCCCTCCTACGACGAGAACGCCCAGTGCAACGTCCGCGGGCTCACCGACCTCGGTGAGTACGCCGTACGCGGCATGATGAAACGCAAGATGATGCTCGAGATCGACCATATGAGCGTCAAGGCGACCGGCCGCGTCCTCGACATCTTCGAGTCCGCCTCCTACCCCGGAGTGCTCTCCTCGCACAGTTGGATGGACCTCAACTGGACCGAGCGGGTCTACGGCCTCGGCGGCTTCGTCGCCCAGTACATGCACGGCTCCGAGGCGTTCAGCGCGGAGGCGAAGCGTACCGACGCGCTGCGGGAGAAGTACGGCGTGGGCTACGGCTACGGCACCGACTTCAACGGCATCGGCGACCACCCCGCGCCACGCGGCGCCGACACCTCGAACCCGGTCACCTACCCCTTCAGGACCGCCGACGGCGGCTCCCTCGTCGACCGGCAGACCACCGGCGCACGCACCTGGGACTACAACACCGACGGCGCCGCCCACGCCGGCATGATCCCCGACTGGATCGAGGACATCCGGCGCGTCGGCGGCCAGGACGTGGTCGGCGATCTCCTGCGGGGCGCCGAGTCCTACCTCGGCACCTGGGGCGGCACCGAGACGCACCAGGCCGGCGTCAACCTCGCCAAGGGCGCCGCGGCCACAGCCAGTTCCGAGGAGTGGAACCCCGTGACGAGCTACACCGCGGGCCGCGCCGTGGACGGCGACCCCGCCACCCGCTGGGCCGCCGACTGGAGCGACGAGCAGTGGCTGCGGATCGACCTCGGCGCCACCAACCTGGTCGGACGCGTCACCCTCGACTGGGAGCGCGCGTACGGGAAGTCGTACCGGATCGAGCTCTCCGCCGACGGCCAGAACTGGCGGGCGGCCTGGTCCACGACGACCGGCGACGGCGGCCTGGACACGGCCCGCTTCACCGGCACCCCCGCCCGCTACCTCCGCGTCCAGGGTGTGGAGCGCGGCACGGAGTGGGGGTACTCGCTGCACGAGGTCGGCGTGTACAGCGGCTGACCCACGTCCCACCGGCCCGCCCGCCGCACCGCGGGCGGGCCGCCACGAGCCCGAAGGACACGCACATGGCACGGATGCCGTCGGCCGAACGGCGCCGGCACTTGACGGAGGCGGCGATCCGGGCGATGACCCGCGACGGCGTCGCCAGGACGACGACCCGGTCCATCGCCGCCGAGGCGGGCGTGTCGCTGAGCGTCTTCCACTACTGCTTCGACTCCAAGCAGGCCCTCGTCGAGTCCGTCATCACGACGATCACCGACCACTACGTCACGGTCGTCCGGGAGGCACTGCGCCCGCGGGCGACACTGGAGGACACCGTCCGGGCCGGCTTCCAGGCGTACTGGGACCACGTCCGGGCCCAGCCCGACGAGCACATGCTCACCTACGAACTCACCCAGTACGCCCTGCGCCGGCCCGGCTTCGAGCACCTCGCGCGACGCCAGTACGAGCTGTACGCCGACACCTACGCCGAACTGATCGAGCAACTGCGCACGAGCATGGACCTCCGGCTGAGCGTGCCCGTCCCCGTCCTGGCCCGCTATCTGGCCGCCATGACCGACGGCCTCACCCTCAACTACCTGGTGCTCGGCGACGAGACCGTCTGGACCGGCATCCTCGACACCGTCACCGCCCACATCGCGAGCCTGGTGCGCTCCCCGTGACAGGACGTCACCCGGCCAGGGAGCGGGCCCCGCGGTGGAGATGGTCGAGGGCCTCGGCCACGACGCTGCGCCGGTACCACTCGTGCCAGGTCGCCACATCGCGGGCCAGCGCCTCCAGGGCCCGCTCCTGAGGGCCGGACAGCCACCGGCCCGCCGCCGGCCAGTGCGCCGAGACCACCCCGACACTGGTGCCCGCGCCCCCGATCAGCGGCGCGCAGTACAGGGAGCGGGTGCCCTCGGCGAGCAGCACCTCGCGCATCCGCGGGCCGGCGAAGACGGGGTCGGTGGCCACGCTCTCCACCACCACCCGGCGCAGGGTCGTGTGGGCGACCGTGTACGGCGCCCGCAGCTGCGACACCTCGGCGAACTCGTCGGCGAAGGCCTCACCCAGGTTGCATCGCGCCTCCAGCACCAGCGTGCCCTGCGCCTCCTGCGCGCACAGCAGGTCCACGGAACGGGCCCCGGTCACCGCCAGCGCCTCGACGGCCGCGGCGTCCAGTACCCGGCGCCGCTCCACCGGTGAGACGTCGGCGTGTCTCAGGAACGGCGCCGTGGGCACCGGTGGGTGGTCCGACCAGGCGGGTGCCCGGCCCGGCGGGGGAGTTGTCACCACCGCGGAGGCGAGCACCCGGACCGGCACATTGCAGTGCTGGGAGGCGCCGCTGAGCAGGTCGAAGGAGACGGCGGCCCCCGGCAGCCCGTAGCGCTCCACGAGGATCCCCTGAGCCATGCCGATCAGCGCGGAGCTGCGCAGCTTGGCCCGCAGCCCGCGTACCTCGGCTTGCAGGTCCCCGGCCGACGGCGGCTGCACAGGCTCGGCCGGGGGCGTCACCGGGCCCGCGTGAGGCGCGGACCTGAGGCCGTGCAGGGCCGACTCCACGGTGGCGTGCGGCCTGATGCCCGGCAGCCCCGCCAGCCGCAGCGCCTCCCGCACGTGCGGGCGCGGCTGCACGATCGGCAGCGGGCGGCCCGCCGCGGCCAGCCCCCGGGTGACCTGGTCGAGGGCGCGCACGGCGGCTGCGCTCGACAGATAGACGTCCGTCATGTCGAGGACGGCGTGGGTCTGCGTGACCTCCGCGTGTGCCAGGTGCGAGGCGAGCGCGTGGGAGAAGTCGTCGGCGTTGGATGCGTCCAGGGTGCCGCGCACATGCAGGAACGTCACCTGCCCCAGGCTCTCGCCGTCCAGCGGCGAGGCCTTCATCATCAGCGGGGCGGGCGGTTCGCCGGCCCGGCGGGGCTGATCGGACATCATGAGGAGAGGCGCCTCCCGATACGGATGGGTCACCAGCCGGCCGCGTCCTGACCGATGGCGTCCACCATGCCCAGCGCCGGCGACCGGATGCAACGACCCCCGCCCCCGTGTCCGCGCCGACGGACCCGCACGCTCATCCGACGTACTGACGTGCGGGCGACGAGCGCCGGGCGCGTTCCAGCAGGGAGATCCGGTCTTCGATCTCCGGCGGTACGGGCGAGCGCTGCCGCAGCACCCAGGGCAGTCCGGCCACCGCGTGCGCGAACGCGCGGACCGAGGCCGCGTCCCGGGGGACGGTGAGCGCCAGATGGGCCGTACGCCGCAGCGCCGAGGGCAGCGGGCGGCGCAGCCAGGTGAACCACAGCGTGTTGCGCAGACCGAGGATCCGGCGCGCCGTGCTGTCCCGCACCAGCGAGGCCTGGTGGTGGACGGTCAGCTCCTCGGCATAGCTCAGCCACCAGCCCTGCCGCAGCAGATCGGTGGCCAGGAGTTCCTCCTCGCCGCCGAGCCACAGGCCGGGGTGGAAGCCGCCCGCGGCGCGGAAGGCGTCGACGCGCAGGACGGTGGCCGCCGCGAGGAAGGAGCCGAGGGCGGGGCCCGGCAGGTCGTCCGGACCCGTCAGCGGGGATTCCCGGAGTTCTTTCACGACGGGGTCCTCGCAGCCGTCCGGTTCCACGACGATCCGGGCGGTGACGGCGGCCAGTCGCCGTCCCGCGTCGAGGAGGTCCGCCCCCCGCCGCAGGCTCCCCGGCTCCCACCAGGTGTCGTCGTCGCAGAACGCCACGTACGGCGTGCGGACGTGACGCACCGCCAGGTTGCGGCCGACGGCGCCGAGATTCGTCCCCGGCTCCAGCAGGAGAACCTCGGGGAAACCCCGGCGCACCGCTTCGGCCGTACCGTCGCCCGAGGCGTTGTCGGTGACGATCACCGGCGGCCGTTCGGGCAGTTCGCGCAGGCGGGTGAGGGTGCGCAGGAGTTCGTCGCGGCGGTTGTGGGTGATGACCACGACCGTCGTGCGGCCGTCCCTCGTGCAGCTGTCCTTCGTGCGGCTGTCCTTCGGGTTTTCGCTCATACCGGCCTCCGTTCGGCCGCCTCGGGAGCGGTCCGGTCGTCGGGACCGGTCCGGTCCAGCAGCCGGGCCGCCCGTTCCACGCGCGCGGGCAGCGGGCGGCGCCGGGCGAGCGCGGCGGGCAGCCGGACCGCGACCTCGCGCAGGGCGCGTCGGGCACCGGGCTCGCCGCTCACCGCGCAGGCCGTCAGCCGGGCACCCGCCCGCAGGGCCACCGGGAGCGGGCGGCGCAGCACCAGCGTCAGCACCTCGTTGCGCCGCACCTGATGACTGCGCCCCTCCCTGCCGCCGGGCTCGGGAGCGTGCCGGGCCGTCAGCGAGGGCTCGTACGTGACGCCCCAGCCGCCGGCGGCGAGGTCGTAGGCGAGCAGGGTCTCCTCGCCGCCGAAGAACAGCAGCGGGTGGTAACCGCCCGCGCCGAGGAAGGCGTCGCGGCGCGCCACGCACGCGCACGCCAGGAAGCCCAGCACCGGACGCCCCCTCAGGTCGGGTTCGAACGGCAGGGGCGAGGCCGCGAGTACGGCGTTCAGCGGGTCCTCGGTCCGGTCGGGGCCGACCAGGGTGCGCGCGGCCACCAGGCCCAGCCGCGGACAGGCGTCCAGGAGGTCCGCCGCCCGGCGCAGGCTGCCCGGCTCCCACCAGGAGTCGTCGTCGCTGAACGCCACGTACGGGGTGGCGGCCTCCCGGACCGCCAGATTGCGGCCCACGGCACCGGTGTTGGCGCCGGGCCGGATGAGGCGGACGGCCGCCGGATGTGCGCTTACCACCTCGCGGGTCGCCTCCTCGGAGCCGTTGTCGACGACGACGACGGGCGGGCGTTCCGGCAGCGCGGCCAGCGCGTCGAGGGTGTGCAGCAGGCTGTCGGGCCGGTCGCGGGTGATCACCGCGACCGTGATCCGGCCGTCAGGGGCGGGCTGAGGCGACACGCGTCCGCGCTCCCCTCTCTGAAGGTGTGCGACCACGCCGCAGCAGCGATCGCGCGGCCGCGACCGTCTCGTCGGCGTCGATGCCCAGCAGCCGGAGGTCGGGCACGTCGCCGTGCGGGTCGCCGGGCGGACCCGGCTTCCACAGGGCCAGATGGTGCGGCGAACGCGGCGGGCCCCACAGGTGCGGCGCCACCGGCCCGAACAGCGTCACCGACGGCGTCGCGTGCGCCACGGCGAGATGCGCCAGCCCGGTGTCGCCGCTGACCAGCAGCGCGGCCCCCGCGACCAGCGCCGACAGCTCGCCGAACGGCAGTCCGCCGCGCAGCACGTCCCGCTCGGGCAGGCCCGCCCGACCGGCGACGTCCCTCACCAGCACGTCCTCCCCGGGACCGCCGGTGACGACGACCCGGTGGCCTTCGCCGTGCAGCGCCCGCGCCACGGCCGCGTAGCGCTCGGCGGGCCAGCGGCGGGCCGCCGACTCCGCTCCGGGGTGGACGACGACGGCCCCCGGCGCGGGTGACTCCACGGCAGGCGGGGGGAGCCGTACGTCGGCCGGGTCGGCCGGGATGCCGTAGTGGGCGAGGAAGCGGCACCACCGGTCGCGTTCGTGCTCGTCCGGCCGCCACTCGGGCGGGGGCGGATCGGGCTGGGCGAAGGCGAGCAGCCGGCCGGGGGAGAGGGCGGCGAGCGCGTCGCGGCTCTCCGGGCCCTTGCCGTGCAGGTCGACCGCGACCTGCGGCGGCGGTCCCGTCCAGTGCGTCAGCAACGGCACGCCCCGCCCCGGAGCCCGCGCCGGGAGGACCGTGTCCACCGCACCGGTGGCGAGCGCCGCCTCGTGCAGTGCCGGCGGCAGCGCCAGCACCGTCTCATGCCCGGGGAAGGCCCGCCGGACACCGCGCAGCGCGGGCACCCCGGCGAGCAGGTCGCCCAGGCCCAGCGCGCGCAGCACCAGTACCCGAGGTGTCACCGGTGCCCCCGTCCGTGGGCCAGGCCCGCAGGCCGTGGGGACGACGCCGCCTTCTCGGCGATCCCGGTCGTGGAGCGCCCGTCCAGATAGGGGAAGAGGACGACCTGCCCGCCCCAGCTCTCCACGAGCGGGGCCTCCGGGAGCCGTTCCAGGGCGTAGTCGCCGCCCTTGGCCCAGATGTGCGGGCGCAGGTCGGCCAGCAGCCGCTCCGGGGTGTCCTCGTCGAACACGGCGACCGCGTCCACGCACTCCAGCGCGCGCAGCACCCTGATCCGGTCCGCGACCGGCACCAGGGGCCGCCCGCCGCCCTTGCGGCGGCGCACGGAGGCGTCCGAGTTCACGCACACCACCAGGCAGTCCCCGGTACGGCGGGCCGCCTGCAACAGGGCCACATGGCCGGCGTGCAGCAGGTCGAAGCAGCCGCCGGCGGCCACGACGGTCCCGCCCGCGGCCCGTACGCGGGCGGCCGTGCGCAGGGCGTCGTCCGTCGGCTCGGCGTCGACCGCCGGGGGCGACGGCACCGGCGGCGCGGACACGGCACGGGCGCCGCCCTCGGCGACGTAGCGGGTCGCGGCGTGCACGGCTCCCCGGACGGCGGACTCGGTGAGTTCGCCGTCGGCCAGCAGCCCGGCCGCGGCCGCCGCGAACCGGTCCCCGGCACCGCAGGCGTCCCCGTCGGCCGTCACCGGCGACGGCACGAGCAGCGGTGTGTCGCCGTGCGACAGCAGCGCGCCCCGGCCGCCCAGCGTCACGGCCACCGAGGCCGCCCGCCAGGCCCGGACGAGCGTGTCCGCGTCACGGGCCGCCGTCTGCAGGGCGCCCATGCCCTCGGGCCGCTCGTCGCCCGCGAAGCCGCGCGCCTCGCTCGCCGACGGCGTGACCAGCCGCACCCCGGGCACCGGCCGCTCCCCGCGCGGATGCGGGTCCCAGACGACGGGCACCCGGGCCGCCGCTGCCGCCAGTTCCTCCCGCAGCACCTCGGCGGTGCCGCGGCCGTAGTCGGCGACGAGGACGGCACCGGCCTCGGCGACCGCCCGGCGCGCCTCGTCGGTCGCCTCGCCGGCCCGGCCGTCCCCGTCGTCCAGCCGCAGCAGCGGGGTGCCCTCGGCGAGGACCCGGGTCTTGCTGGACAGATCACCGGTCAGCGGCAGCCGCACCAGCCGCACCCGGCCGCCCAGCGCCCGCACCAGACAGGCACTGGACTCGTCCTCGCCGAGGGCGGTCACCAGGGTGACGGGCCTGCCGTCGGCCGCGGCGAGCCAGGCCGCCAGGGCCGCGCCGCCCGGCCGGGTGACGCGCCGGGCCGCGCTGACCACCGGCACGGGCGCGTCCGGCGCCAGCCGCTCGGCCCGTCCGCACAGGTCGTGGTCGAGGAGGGCGTCCCCGACGACGAGCAGCGGGGCGGGGGCACTCATACGCCGTCCCTCCCCGCCGGGTCCGCCCACCGGTCCACGCGCGGGCGCCGCCGCTCCACGGCCAGGCGCCGTTCCACGGTCCGGTCGAAGGCTTCGCACAGTATGTGCACGGCCACCAGGTGCAGCTCCTGCACCGTGGCGGACGTCGCCGCCTCCACGCACAGGGCCGCGTCGGCCGCGCCCTCCAGGGGGTTGGGCGCCGGCCCCGTCAGCGCCCAGACGGTCATGCCGAGTCGGGCGGCCTCCTTCGCCGCGACGAGCAGGTTCTCGCTGGCGCCGCTGGTCGACAGCAGCATCAGCACGTCCGCGTCCCGCCCATGAGCGGCGACCTGCCGGGCGAAGATCTCCTGCACGCCGTAGTCGTTGGCGATCGCCGTGGTGGAGGACGTGTCGGCGTGCAGGGCGAGCGCCGAGAACGGCGGGCGGTCGTCGCGGTAGCGGCCGACCAGTTCGGCGGTCAGGTGCTGGGCCTGGGCGGCGCTGCCGCCGTTGCCCGCGACCAGCAGCCGGGAACCGGAGCCGAGCCGGTCGGCGAGGGCGGCGCCCCACCGGTCGATCACGGGCGTGGCGTACTCGCGGAAGCCCGCGAGGGCCTTCATCAGGTCGTCGCAGTGAGTGACGTCGGTGGCGAGTTTCATCGGACGACTCCAGAGAGCGAGGGGACGCAGGAGACGGCCCCGTAGACCTGGGTCACTCCGTCGGCGACGCGGTCCCACGTGTACCGGGCGAGGACGCGGCGCCGGCCCGCGGCGCCGTACCGGGCGAGCCGGGCCGGGTCGTCGAGGAGGCCGCGGATCGTCGCGCTGAGGTCGTGGTCCTCGTCGGGCGGCACCAGGACGCCGGTGACGTCGTCGACGACCGTGTCGAGCTGGCCGCCGACGGCGGTGGCGACGACGGGCGCGCAGCACGCCATGGCCTCGACGGGGACGATCCCGAACGGCTCGTAGCGGGGCAGTGAGAGCACCAGGTCGGCGCCGGACATGAGCTGGGGCATCCGGTCGGGGCTCACCCCGCCGAGGAGGGTCACCCGGTCGTCCACTCCGCAGTCCTCGGCGATCGCCCGCAGCCGCTCCGCCTCGGGTTCGGCGCCCAGCAGGGCGGGCTCGGGTCCGCCGGCGATGAGGAGTTCGGCGTCGGGGACGCCGGCCAGGGCCCGGATCGCCCGGTCGAACCCCTTACGGGGGACGAGCCGGCCCACCGAGACCAGCCGGCGGGGCGCGGCGGGCGACCGCCGGGCCGCGGCGACGGGCGCGAACCGCACCGGGTCGACCCCACAGGGGACGACGGAGATACGGTCGCGCGGCAGCCCCATGGCGATCAGTTCCGTCACCTCGTCCTCGCAGGTGGCGATGATGCCGCCGCACTCCCGTCCCACCGCCGACTCGATCGCGAGGCGCTGCGGCGGGCTGGTGTCGGCGGTGCCCTGGTGACGCTTCTTCACGGTGCCGAGCGCGTGGTACGTCTGCACCACCGGCACTCCCAGGGCGCGCGCCCCGGCCACCGCCGCCATCCCGGACATCCAGAAGTGCGCGTGCACCACGTCGGGCGGCTCGGTGGCCCACTCCTGCGCCAGCCACGCGCCGAACTCCGGCATGTACGGCAGGAGTTCGTCCTTGGGTATCGGGGCCGGGGGTCCGGCGGGCACATGAACCACCTTCACCCCGTCGGGTGTGGTGACCCGCTCCGGCAGCTTGGGATCGTCGCGGCGCGTGTACACGACGACCTCGTGGCCCCGCCGGGCCAGCTGTCCGGCGAGCTGGGCCACGTACACGTTCTGTCCGCCCGCGTCCGGGCCGCCTAGTTCGGCCAGGGGGCTGGCGTGCTCGGAGACCATGGCGACGCGGCCGGCGGTGGGGTGACTGGGGCTCATCGGGTGACCTCCTTGATCAGGCGTTCCCAGTCGTCGCGGAAACGCCGTTCTCCGTAGCGGGCCTGGACCGCGGCCCGGCCGGCCTCCCCTGTCGCGCGGGCGTACGCGGGGTCCGCGGCGAGGCGGCGGACGGCGTCCTCCAGCACGTCGAACCGGTTGGAGACCACCCCCGCCCCCTCGGGCACGGCCTCGCGGACCTCGGTGGTGTCCAGTGCCACCACGGGCATCCCCAGGAACATGGCCTCCAGGAGGGACAGCCCGAGCGACGTCCAGCGGATCGGGTGCAGGTAGAGGCGGCAGCGGGCCATCGCCGGGTGCAGTTCGCCCTGCGGCAGGTCCCGGCTGCGGCAGCGGTCGGGCGGCAGCCCGAGGTGCTCGGCGAGTCCCTCGGTGCGCATGCCGAAGACGTCCAGCGGTGCCCAGCGGGCGAACCGGGGCAGCAGATCCGTGCCCGTGGTACGGCCGCGCCGCACGGGCTCGTTGACGACGACCGCGGCGCGGGGCTCCTCGCCGGTCCACAGCGGGCCCGGGTCGATGATGCCGTGCTCGATCACCGTCGTCGGCGCCCGGCCGTTGTCCCACATCAGCCGGTTGAAGTGGGTGACGTGCACGACCGGTATGTCGGTCCGGCCGGCGAGGGGGTGGCGGGTGCCGACGGCCGTCCCGTGCGGGCTGTTGTGCTCCACGTACACCGCAGGGACGTCGACGCCGGGGCGGCGGCCGGTCCACGCGTGGGCCAGCTCCAGCTCGTGCGGGCGCTGCAGCACCATCAGGTCGATGTCCGCCGCGCGCAGCTCGCCGGGCCCGGCCTCGCGGACCGCGGGCGGCCAGTTCCAGGTTCTGGCCCGGCCCAGCCCGTCCGGCCCGCGGTCCGGGGTCACCGGGACGAGGAAGGTGTACGGGCCCTGGACGAACGACGTCAGCCACGAGCCGTGCACATGCCAGACGAGAACGTTCATGTGTGCTCCTTGAGCAGTTTCCGCACCGCCTGCACCACGTCCTGGCCGGTGACCTCGTCCAGACAGGGATGGCCGGCCACCGGACAGTGCCGGGCCCTGCTGTCCGCGCACGGCGCCTTCTGGTCGCCGAGCAGCACACTCGGCACGCCGTACGGCCCCCAGCGCTCCGCCGGGACGACGGGGGCGAACAGGGACACCACCGGGGTGCCGACCGCCGCCGCCAGATGGGCGGGGCCGGTGTTGCCGCACACCACGACGTCGGCGGTGCGCAGCACGCCCGCCAGGGTGCGCGGCTCGGTCCTGCCGCCGAGGTCCACCGCCGTCCCCCCGCTGACCCGCCGGGTCAGGTCACTCTCGTCGGGGCCGCCGGTGACGACCACCCGGTGACCGGCGTCGGCGAGCAGCGCGACGGCCTCGGCGCACCGTTCGGCACTCCAGGCGCGGGCGGGCGCACTGGCACCGGGGTGGACGACGACGTACGGGCCGTTGCCGGTCAGGGCGACGGTGTCCGGCGGCGGCAGGACGCGCAGCCGCCCGTCGTCGCCCGGTGGCGGGGGAAAGCCCAGCGCGGCGGCGGTGTCGAGCGCCGCCTCCGCCTCGTGCCGGCCGGGCAGCCGCCGGTGGCGCACGTCGAGGAGGCTGCCGGGGTGGTCGACGCTGTCGGCGCCGATCCGGCCGATACCGGCCAGCCGCAGCACCAGCGCGGTGGGCAGGGGGCTCTGGTGGAACGAGGTCAGGACGAGGGCCACGTCGAACGCGGCCTCGCTCAGTCGCCGCACCAGTTCGTCGACGTCCGCCTTGCGCACCGGGGGCGGGTCGACGCCCTCCCACGGCGCCGACCAGACCAGGACCTCCTCGACGCCGGGCAGCAGCCGGGCGGCCGGTTCGCCGCGTGGGCCGCACAGCATCGTCACGCGCCCGCTGTGTGCGGCGACCGCGCGGACGGCGGGCCCGGCGAGCAGGACGTCGCCGAAGCTGTCGAGCCGTACGACCAGTGCCTTCACAGCCGGCCTCCCTGCGTCTGCGCCAGCAGCCGGTTGACCGCAGTGAGCAGGTCGGGGGCGGTCGTGGGAGCCGACTCGACCTCTTCGAGCAGCGTCACCGCCGTCGGGATCAGCACACCCCGGGCGCCCGCGGCACGGGCGGCCAGCACGTCGGCCCCGATGTCGCCGATCACCACACAGTCCTGCGGAGCCACGTCCAGGCGGCGGGCCGCCTCGATGACCAGTCCGGGACGCGGCTTGCGGCAGCCGCAGCCGTCGTCGGGCACGTGCGGGCAGTACACCCAGGTGCCGAGACCGCCGAGCAGGGCGTCCACCCGGTCGTTGACCCGGCGGACGTCGGAGTCCGTGAGCAGTCCGCGGCCGATGCCCGACTGGTTGCTGACCACGCCCGTCAAGATGCCCTCGGACCGCAGCAGGTCCAGGGCCCGCTTCGCGCCGGGCAGCGGGCGCACCCGCTCGGGGTCGCCGTTGTAGGGCACGTCCTCGACGAGGGTGCCGTCGCGGTCGAAGAGGACGGCGGCGACCCGGACGCGGTCGGCGGTCCGCCGGCTCACGGCCGGCCTCCCATCGGCAGCGCACGCCGATGGCGTACCAGGCCGTGCAGCCAGTGGCGCACCGCGAGCGGCGGGATGAGAACGCTGGTGACCGCCATGGTGACGATCTCGTCCCGGGTCCTCGGGCCGGGCAGGATCCGGGCCGCGGCGAACTCGGCCGTGCCCAGCAGCCACAGGGCTCCGGCCGCGGCGGCGGCCCGGCGCCGGCCGGCCGGCGCGCACAGGGACGCGGTCAGCGCGGCGGACGTCACCAGGACGTGCCGGGGAAGCCGTCCGCGGGGCGCCTCGGCGCGGGTCCACCAGTGGCGGCCGTGCAGCCGGGTCATCAGGACGTCGTCGGCGTTGCCCCGCTGGGCCCGCACGGACACCCACCGGTCGGCGGGCCGCACCGGATGCCGGGTCGTGCGCAGGCCGCGCCGCAGCGTCCAGCCCGCTTCCATGACGCGCAGTGCCAGGTCGGCGTCCTCCCGGAACGCCCGGCGGAACCGCTCGTCGAAGCCGCCCACTCCAGCCAGCGCGGCCGTCCGGTAGGCCATGTCGGCGGTCGCCCAGGCGGCCCGCTCCAGCCCGGCCGTGCCGCGTTCCCAGTCGGTGGGCCTGCGGTCCTCGGGGAGCGGGACGGTCAGCCGCCCCTGGATGCCGCCCGTGTCCGGGCCGGCCGCGTCCAGGTCGTCGGCGAGCAGCCGCGACCACTTCGGCAGCACCCGCACGTCGTCGTCGAGGAACACCGTCCAGGGCGTGCCGACGGTGCGCCAGCCCGCGTTGCGGGCGGCGGCGGGCCCCCGCCCGCCGCTGCGCAGGGTGCGCACCCGCCCGCGCAGCACGCCGGCCGCCTCCAACGGCAGCTCCCCGGCGGGCTCGGGCCGGTCGTCGACCACGACGACCTCCTCGGGCGGATGGTCAGCCGCCGCCGCCAGGGCGCGCAGACAGTCCGCGAGACAGGGCCGCCCGATCGTGGGGATCACCACCGAGTAGGCGGGCGCGCCCGTCATGCGAACATCTTCTTCCGCCGCACCGCGAACGGACCGAGCGCGAGCAGGTCCACCGGCGCGGAACCGAAGCACTCCAAGGCGTCGCGCGGATCGTCGACCATCGGCCGGCCCGCCGTGTTCAGGCTGGTGTTGACCACCACCGGCAGCCCGGTCCGCCGCTCGAAGCCGTCGATCATCCGCGCCACCAGCGGCTCGGCCGCCCGGTCCACGGTCTGGATACGGGCCGTGCCGTCCACGTGGACCACGGCCGGGATCCGCTCCCGCCACTCGGCGGCGACCTCGTGCACGAACAGCATGTACGGGCTGGGCAGCGGCCCGTCGAACAGCTCCGGCGCCCGCTCCGCCAGCACCATCGGGGCCACCGGACGGAACTCCTCCCGCCCCTTCACCGCGTTGAGCCGCTCCAGGTTCTCCGCCCGCCCCGGATGCGCCAGCAGCGAACGATGGCCGAGCGCCCGCGGCCCGTACTCGCTGCGCCCCTGGAACCAGGCCACGACACCGTCACGCGCCAGCTCCTCGGCGACGGCCTCCGCGATATCGGCCGGCTCCTCGTACGCTACGGCCGCCCGCTCCAGCCACTCGCGCAGCTCGGCGTCGCTCCAGCCGCGGCCCAGCGCGGCCGTCGGCATGGCTTCCACCGTCTCCTTCTGGTGGGCGACATGCAGCGCGGCACCCAGCGCCGTCCCGGCGTCACCGGCCGCGGGCTGCACCCAGATCCGCTCGAACGGTCCCTCCCGGTGCAGCCGGGTGTTGGCCACGCAGTTCAGCGCCACCCCGCCCGCGAGCGTCAGCACCTCCTCACCCGTGCGCTCGTGCAGCCACCGCACCAGGTCGAGCAGCACCTCCTCCAGACAGGCCTGGGCGCTGGCCGCGATGTCGGCGTGGTCCTGCGTCCAGGGAGCGCCCGCCGCACGCGGCGCGGCCAGCGACGCCCACGGCACGGGACGGGCCAGGAAACCGCCCTCGCCGTCCGTACGGACGTAACCGCGCAGCCGGTCCAGGAAGCGGGGCGTGCCGTACGAGGCGAGGGCCATGACCTTGAACTCGTCGCTGCTGCGCAGGAATCCCAGGTGCTGGGTGAGGTCCTCGTAGAAGAGGCCCATCGAGTCGGGCAGGGACTGCGAGCCCAGGACGGTGAGTTCACGGTTCGCGTAGCGGCCCGCGAGGTGGGAGCCGCACTCGCCGCGGCCGTCGAGCACGAGGACCGCGCAGTCGGGGTACGGGGACGCCTGCCCCGCCGAGGCGGCGTGGGCCACATGATGAGGGACGAAGCGGACCTTGGCCGGGTCGAGGCCGGGCAGCGCCTCGGCCAGGAACTCGGGAGCGCGGCGCGCGTACTCCTGCCGCAGGTGGTCCCAGGGGTCGTCCAGGCCGAGCCGGTCCGCCGGGCGCGCGAGGTCGGGATCGTAGGAGTAGGCGACCGCGTCCAGCTCGGACGGGTCGAGCCCGGCCTGCTCCAGGCACCAGCGGGCGGACAGTTCGGGCAGTTCCCAGGCGGAGAAGGGGACGGGACGCTTGCCGTGCTTGCGCCGGCTGAAGCGCTCCTCCTCCGTGGCCGCCACGATCCTGCCGTCCATGACGAGCGCGGCGGCGGGATCGTGGAACAGGGCGTTGATTCCCAGTACGCGCATGCGATGCCTCCGTGGCGGGGTGAGGGAGGGGTCTCAGAGCTGCGGTTCCCGCGTCGGCTGGGTCGCGGCGAAGTAGGCGATCGTGTGCTTGATGCCTTCCTCCCACGGCACCCTGGGCGCCCAGCCCAGCAGCTCACGGGCCAGCGTCGTGTCCGGCCGGCGCCGCTGCGGATCGTCGGCGGGACGGTCGACGAACTCGATCAGCGAGCCGGATCCCGTCAGCTCCACCACCCGGCGCGCGATGTCACGGACCGTGACCTCGTCGGTCCCGCCGATGTTCACCGGCCGCACCGAGTGGCTCGCGGCCACCAGCAGCACCCCGTCGACCGTGTCGTCCACATAGCAGAGCGACCGCGTCTGCCCGCCGTCACCCGCCACCGTCAGCGGCTCACCGGCCAGCGCCTGACACACGAAGGTGGGCACCGCACGCCCGTCGTGGGCCCGCATCCGCGGCCCGTACGTGTTGAACAGCCGGACGATGCCCGCATCGGCCTCCCGAGCCCGCACATGGGCCGTGACCAGCGCCTCCGAGAACCGCTTGGCCTCGTCGTACACGCTGCGCGGGCCGACCGGATTGACGTTGCCCCAGTAGTCCTCGCGCTGCGGATGCACCAGCGGATCGCCGTACACCTCGGACGTGGAGGCCAGCAGGAACCTGGCTGCGTCACGCTCCGCGACGGCCAGCATGTTGCGGGTGCCCAGACTGCCGACGTCGAGCGTCTCCAGCGGCAGCCGCAGATAGTCGGCGGGCGAGGCCGGACACGCGAAGTGCAGAACCAGGTCGTAGGGCCCCTCCAGCCGTTCCGGGCAGTCCGCCGAGGACACGTCGCACTCGACGAACCGGAAACCGGGGTGGCCTTCGAGGTGGGCGATGTTCGCCCGTGAACCGGACACCAGGTTGTCCGCGCAGTCGACTTCGACACCTGAAGCCAACAGGCGCTCGCACAGATGGCTGCCGAGGAATCCGGCGCCGCCGGTCACCACGGCACGACGCCAGGGCAGGCTGGGGGTCGCATCATTCATGGGACGTCCTTCGCTCGCGCCCGGCAACGCCTTCACGAGGTCGGCGCACTGATCCGGTGCGGCACGGGAGGGTGTGGAGCAGTGAAGGAGGAGGACGCGCGGAGTGCTGCGCAGCAGCGCCGTCCTGGTCGGCCGCCGTTTTCCCGACGGCACTGGCTCGGAGTTCCCGCGCCAGTAGCTTTCACACGTTGATCCCTATTGTGCTCAGGCACCGGCTGTCCCGCGACCGCTCCCAGCCCCACCAGTACCGCCGATCCCACGAGCACCAGAGGCACCACACGCATCAGGCAGCAGAGGCATCCGGCAGGCCGCGTCAACCGGCGGACCCGGTGTCGGCCGGGCGGCGCGGGGCACCCGGAGTCCCGGCGGGTCCGTCCCGGGCCCGCCGTGCCGAGGCTGGAGGTGAAGGACATGGGTCATGGTGGGAACGTCATCGACGAACTGGTGACCGATCATCGTGAGGTCGAGGAGCTGTTCGGCAAGATCGAGGCGCTGCCGGCCGGCCACAAGGACCGCAAGATGTACGCCGACCAGGTCACGATGGAGCTGGTCAGGCACTCGGTGGCCGAGGAGGCCTACCTCTACCCGGCCGTCCGTGAACATGTGGCGGGCGGGGACACGCTGGCCGACAAGGAGCTCGAGGACCACGCCAAGGCCGAACGGATGATGAAGGACCTGGAGAGCTGCGAGGCGGACGACCCGCAGTTCGACCGGCTCGTCGGCATGCTGATGAGTGAGATCCGCGAGCATGTCGCCGACGAGGAGGGCAACCTCTTCCCGCGGCTGCGCTCGGCCTGCCCCGCGGACGCCCTCGACGACCTGGGCGACAAGGTCCGCATGGCGAAGAAGACGGCGCCCACGCGTCCCCACCCGTCCGCCCCGGACAAGCCGCCCGCCAACAAGATGCTGGCACCGGGGGTCGGCATGGTCGACCGGATGCGTGACGCGCTGAGCGGGCGCGGCAAGAAGGGCTGAGGCCCGGGGCACACCTCGGGCCCAGGTGGGCGGGTCCGTCGCCGCCGGCGACGGACCCGCCGGCATGCCACACGCCATGAGCGCCCGAGCCCTGTGAGCAACCGCACTCGGCGCAGCAAGTACCCGACCAGCACACCCTTTTGGGCAGGAGAAGGCACCTCGGCGGGGGCGGTCCGGCGACCACTCGCCCGTCCCGTCTGCCACGATGGTCCGCGCCGTAACCGATCAGGTGGAGTGGCCGCGCAGCGCAGCCGGCGTTCCCCGGTTCCGCCGCCCCGTGACCTCCCCTCGCACCCTCGGGTACCGCACTGTGACTTCCCCTTCCGTCTCCGCGCCCACCCCTGCCCCCGGCAGCCCTTCCCGCGACGCCTCACACTCGCCGTGGCGGTCCCTGAGGCACCGCAGCATGCGCTGGTGGTCCGTCGCGAACTTCGTGTCCAACGCCGGCACCTGGATGCAGCTCACCGTCCAGAACCTGCTCGTCCTGCAGATCACCGGGTCCGCCGCCGCCACCGGCCTGTCCATGTCCGTGCAGGCCGCTCCCGCGCTCTTCATGAGCGTGCTGGGCGGTGCCGCCGTCGACCGCTGGTCGCGCAAGGTGACGGCCGCGGTCAGCCAGGCCCTGCTGGGCATGGTCGCCTTCACCACGGCCGTGCTGGTCGCGCTCGACATGCTCGACATGACGTCCCTGATGGTGCTGGCCGCCGTGACCGGCACCATCGCCACCGTCGACGGTCCCGCCTGTGCCCTGCTCGGCAACGATCTCGTGCCGGCGGAGGACGTGCCCTCCGCGATCGGCGTGGGCGCGCTGGTCCACAACGCCGGCCGGCTCGTGGGAGCGGCGCTCGCCGGTGTCACGGTGGGCTTCCTCGGCACGGCCGCCGCCTACGCGGCCAACGGACTGTCGTTCCTGTTCGTGACCGCGGTCATCCCGTTCCTGCGCCCGGCGGCCGGCGCGGCCGTCCGGGCCGTCGCTCCCCGTGCCGGGAAACGCGACGACCTGACCATCCGGGAGGGGCTGGCCTTCTTCGCCCGCCGGCCCCGCCTGGTCGCGCTCGCCGGAGTCACCGGCGTCAGCGCCGTCTTCGGGCGGAACTACGGCCTCACCCTCGCGGTGCTCGTCACCGGCCCGCTGGCCGGCGGTCCGGGCGCCTTCGGCACCGTCTCCACGGTCCTGGCCGTCGGCGGCATCCTGGGAGCGGTTCTGGGTGCCCGCCTGCGCCGCCCCTCGGTGCGCGTCGTGGGCACCCTGGCGGCGGCGGGCGGGCTGCTGCAGGTGGTGGCCGGGCTGTCGCCCTCGCTGGCGGTGCTGCTGGTGCTCGTGCTCCCCATGGCCGTCGTCGAGTCGGTCTCCGACACGGCGGGAACGGCCGTGCTGCAGACCGACCCGCCCCCTCACCTGCGGGGACGCGTACTGGGCGTGTGGAGCAGCATCGGCACCGTGTGGGGTCTCGGCGGTCCGCCCGCCCTGGGCCTGCTGATGGAACTGGCGGGCCCGCGCGGAGCCCTGGTGGCCGGCGGACTCGTCGTCGCCACCACCATCGCCGCCGGCCACGTCCTGCGCGGCCGGCGCAGGCCACGGACCGTCCAGCTCCCGGCCCGGCCGGGGGAGGAGATCCCGGGCCGGGAGGTGCTGCGGACGGCGGCCTGACCCCGGGACCGGTCCGGGGTGGCCCTCAGGCGATCAGTGCCCGGCCGGGCCCCAGCAGCTCCGTCAGCTGTGTGCCGTGCAACTCGGACACGGGGGCGAGGAGATCGGGGTGGCGCAGGAGGGCGGCGGCTTCGCGGTCGCGGGCGTCGGGGCTGATCAGCCGGCGGAACTCCATCGGCACACCCGTCGTGTGATCTCCGCCGTGCAGCCCGGCGACGGCCAGCGCGGCCAGCTCCGGGTCGGTGAGCAGGGACGCGGCCCAGCTCGCGACCACCTCGTCCACCCAGCTGCGCCAGGCGTCCGTACCGTCCCCACCGGTGTGTGTGCCGGTGCCGTCCGCGTCGGTGCCGCTGATCCAGTCCAGCCTGGCCGAGCCGCCCGGCCCCGCCATGCCGACCAGCGCGGCGTCCATCACGGTCGGGTAGCGCAGCCAGGCCGCTACGGTCACCGCCTGGCGGGCCTGCACCTCGCACAGGGCCGACGCCAGCGCGCCGCCGCAGGCCGGGTAGGCCCGCGTCAGCCACTGGGTGGTCGCCGCTATGAGGGGGGAGAGATCTGCGCGCACTGATGGCCGTCCGAGCTGCGTACGGGGGAAGGGACCTCTGGCACCGTAGCCCGCGTCCCCCGCGCGAGGACATGGCCCAGCCGCCGGGGAGGACGTGGCTTCGGCCACACTCGGGCACCGGCCGAGCCGTCAGTGGCGCAGCAGGTAGCTGGTGAGGACCATCGCCCGCTCGGCGAGGGCGATGCGGTCCTCGATCCCCTCGAACCGAGAAACACAAGCGGTCGGGTGCTGAGGCCGTCGATTTCCCCGCAGACGCACAAGGCCAGGCATGCAGGGCTTCGCCCACAGTGGAATTGTCCGACGTGAGGACTATTCGTTTCGGGGTGATATGACGGTGTGTCCACATGCCGGTCACGGACTGTTGTGGCTTGATCGTCGGACGGTCCCGGGCAGGGTGCCGTACCCACCCAGTTGGCATCTCTTGTTGAGGAGTTCCGAGCGTGAGACTGACCATGCACCATGCATCCCCACGACGTGGCGCAGAACGGCTGCGGCGTCCGGTCCGGCGCAGCACTCTCCTCCTCGGCATGGCGGCGCTGCCGGTGGCGTTGGTGGTGCCTCTCGCCACGCCCGCTGAGGCGGCGCCGGTGAGCGTGACCTTCACTCCCGGCGTCAATCAGCCCTTCACCGTCCCCTCGGGGGTCACCCAGCTGGTCATCACCGCCACCGGCGCCGCAGGGCAGAACGGGACCGAGGGAGGAGTGGGCGGTGACGGCTCCACCGTCACCGGCACCGTGAACGTGCCGTCGGGCACCACCACCCTCTACGTCAACGTCGACACAGGCGGAGGTTCATCGGGCGGTTCCTTCGAAGAAGGTGGCGCCGGCGGCGGAGCCAGCGACGTACGTACCTGCGACTCCACCGACGCCGGCTGCTTCCTCACCGGCAACACCGCCACCGACCCCCGGCTGATCGTCGCGGGTGGCGGAGGAGGCGGGGGAGCCGGCTTCGACCCCTACCCGGCACCCGAGGCCACCGGAGGAGACGCCGGAGTCACCGGTCAGACCGGCGGCAGCAGGCCCAACGGGGGAGGAGGCGGCGGCGGCGGAACTCAGACGACCCCCGGCGCCGGTGGAACCGCATGCCCGGACACCGGCGGCCCCGTGCCCAGCACACCCGGCACCCCCGGTGGCGGCGGTACCGGTGGCAACGGCGGCGGTCCCTTCTCCGGCGGCGGCGGCGGAGCCGGCTGGTTCGGCGGCGGCGGAGGCGGCGGCTGCGACCTCATCGACGCTGGGACGTACGGGCCCGGTGGCGGCGGTGGCGGGTCCGACCGAGTTCCGGCGGGCGGTACCTCCGGACCCGCGACCGGCCCCGCCTCGGTGACCATCACCTACGAACAGGCCAACGGGAACAACGGCGGAGGCAACGGGTCGGGGTCGATCCTGCCCATCAACCTCAGCGGCATCCTCCCGATGTTCAACAACATCAGCGTCAACAACAACATCAAGAGCCCCGGCGCAGGCAACACCACCACACAGAACCTGGGCCTGAACCGACTGCCGTGACGGACCGGCCGCACTGAGCCGGCCGTGACGGACGGCCGTACTGAGTCGGCCGCGCTGAACCGGCTGAACCGACGGCACCCGGGAGCCCTCCCGACCCGTTCCAGGAGGGCTGACCGGGCTGTCCCTGATCCCGCGCGCTGCGAATCACCGAGCCCGCTCCCGGCGCACCGCCGCCCGCTCCGCGATTCCCCGTCCCCGGATCGAGACGATCCCGCCTCCCAGCCGTATGTGGGGGAACGAGGGGCCCGTGCCCCCCGGACGCGCCGTCGATCCAAGGGACTTACCTCATGAACGCAACCGCTGCCATCGGTGTCACCGGTCTCGGTGTGATGGGCCGCAACCTCGCGCGCAACTTCGCCCGCAACGGCTACACCGTCGCCGTCCACAACCGCTCCTCGGGCCGCACCCGTGCGCTCGTCGAGGAGTTCGGACACGAGGGCGCGTTCGTCCCGGCGGAGACGGCGCGCGAGTTCGTCGCCGCGCTCGAACGCCCCCGCCGGCTGATGATCATGGTGCAGGCGGGCGCGGTCACGGACGCCGTCATCGACGAGTTCGCCCCGCTCCTGGAGCCCGGCGACATGATCATCGACGGCGGCAACGCCCACTTCGCCGACACCCGCCGCCGCGAGGAGGCCCTGCGCGCGCGAGGCCTGCACTTCGTCGGCACCGGTGTGTCCGGCGGCGAGGAGGGCGCGCTCGACGGGCCGTCGATCATGGTCGGCGGCTCTACCGAGTCGTACGACGTGCTCGGGCCGATGTTCGAGGCGATCAGCGCGCGGGTCGGCGGCGAGCCCTGCGCCGCGCACGTCGGCACCGACGGGGCCGGCCACTTCGTCAAGATGGTCCACAACGGCATCGAGTACGCCGACATGCAGCTCATCGCCGAGGCCTACGACCTGCTGCGCCAGGTCGCCGGATACTCCCCGGCGGAGATCGCGGACATCTTCCGTACCTGGAACGAGGGGCGCCTCGGCTCCTACCTCATCGAGATCACCGCCGAGGTCCTCGCCCACACCGACGAGGCCACCGGGCTGCCGTTCGTCGACATCGTGACCGACGCGGCAGGG
The DNA here is from genome assembly GCF_033794725.1 of Streptomyces sp. ID05-39B. Taxonomy (NCBI): domain Bacteria; kingdom Bacillati; phylum Actinomycetota; class Actinomycetes; order Kitasatosporales; family Streptomycetaceae; genus Streptomyces; species Streptomyces sp. ID05-39B. The sequence goes on from NZ_JARGEF010000004.1 coordinate 81,196, forward strand.
CAGAAGGGCACCGGCCGCTGGACCGTGCAGACCGCCCTCGACCTCGGCTCCCCGGTCACCGCCATCGCCCAGGCCACGTTCGCCCGAGCCGCCTCCGGCCAGGCCGAGTTGCGCGCCGCCTACTGCGGACTGCCCGGCGGCACCACCCCCGCCATCAGCCGCACGGAGGCCGCCCGCTTCACCTCGCAGGTGGAACACGCCCTGTACGCCTCGAAGGTCATCGCCTACGACCAGGGCTGGAAGATGATCCAGGACGCGGCGGGCGAGTTCGGCTGGAAGATCGACCTCGGCGCGGTCGCCCGGATCTGGCGCGGTGGCTGCATCATCCGCGCCACGTTCCTCGACCGCATCCGCACGGCGTACGCCGCCGATCCCGAACTGGTCAGCCTGCTCGGGGAGATGGAGTTCGCCATGGAGATCACCGACGCCCAGGTGCCCTGGCGCGAGACGGTGGCCTCCGCGGCCCGCCGGGGCATCCCCGTCCCCGCGTTCTCCGCGGCCCTCGCGCACTACGACACCCTGCGCGCCGACCGGCTCCCCGCGGCCCTGCTCCAGGGCCAGCGCGACTACTTCGGCGCGCACACCTACGGCCGTACCGACCGGCCCGGCGCCTTTCACACGCAGTGGGCCGAGCCGGGCCGCCCGGAGACGGCCTCGGCCTGAGGCACGCCGGCTGTCCGGCCCGGTGCGACCGGGCCGGACGGCAGGTCAGGCGCGCGGCGCCGGGAACGTCGGGTACTCGACGCCCGACACGTGCTGGACGACGCGGACGACCTGGCAGGAGTAGCCGAACTCGTTGTCGTACCAGAGGTAGAGGATCGCGTTGTCGCCCTCCACCTTCAGGGCGCCGGCGTCGACGATCGAGGCGTGGCGCGAGCCGATGAAGTCGCTGGAGACCGCGTCGGGGGCGCTGATGAAGTCGATCTGGCGCTTGAGCGGCGAGGTCAGCGACACGTCCCGCAGGTAGTCGAGGACCTCGTCACGGTCGGCCTCCCGGGCCAGCTGGAGGTTGAGGATCGCGATCGACACGTCCGGCACCGGCACCCGGATTGAGCTGCCGGTGATCCGGGCCTTGAGGTCGGGCAGTGCCTTGGCGACGGCGGAGGCGGCGCCCGTCTCGGTGATGACCATGTTGAGCGGCGCGGACCGGCCACGGCGGTCGGACTTGTGGTAATTGTCCAACAGGTTCTGGTCGTTGGTGAACGAGTGGACGGTCTCCACGTGTCCGCGCAGCACGCCGTACTCGTCCGCCATCGCCTTCAGCGGCGGGACGATCGCGTTGGTGGTGCAGGACGCGCAGGACAGGATCCGCTCGTCCGGCTTGATCGTGTCGTGGTTGACGCCGTGCACGATGTTGAGGACGTCGCCCTTGCCGGGCGCGGTCAGCACGACCTTGTCGATGCCGGGACGCAGGTGCTTCGAAAGCCCCTCGCGGTCCCGCCACTTGCCGGTGTTGTCGATGAGGATCGCGTCGTTGATGCCGTACGCCGTGTAGTCGACCTGGCTCGGGTCGTCGGCGTAGATCACCTTGATCTCGTTGCCGTTGGCGAGGATGGTGCTGTTGTCCTCGTCGACGGTGATCGTGCCCTGGAACTGGCCGTGCACGGAGTCGCGGCGCAGCAGTGAGGCCCGCTTGACGAGGTCCTGCTCGCCGCCCCCGCGCACCACGACGGCGCGCAGCCGCAGCCCGTTGCCGGACCCGGACTTCTCGATGAGCAGGCGGGCCACGAGGCGGCCGATGCGGCCGAAGCCGTACAGCACGACGTCGCGCGGCTCGCTGCGCTCGATCTTGTCGGCGCCGGTGGCACCGGAGACGGCGTCGGCGGTGAACTCGCGCACCGACAGACCGTGGTCGCCCGCCCGGTAGTGCTCGGCGAGCAGACCGATGTCGATCTGCGACGGGCCGAGGTCCAGCTCGGTGAGGGCCTGGAGGAACGGCAGGGTCTCGGTGACCGAGAGTTCCTCACCGGCGATCTGCCGGGCGAAGCGGTGGGTCTTGAGGATGCTCACCACCGACTTGTTCACCAGGGAGCGGCTGTGCAGCAGGACGGTCACGTCCCGCTCCCGGTGGAGCTTCCCGATCATCGGGATCATCGACTCCGCGATCTCCTCGCGGTTCTTCCAGTTGGTGAACGAGTCGTCGTTGACAGTCACAGAATTCTCTTTCGAGCTAGGTGGCGCTCATATGCTAACCGCCTCCTGTTTTGATCATTCAAGCGCCCCCTCGCTCAGGTGTGCGGAGCCCCGGAGGTGCCCGGAACCCCGCACACCGGCGCCCGGCCGCCGCGCCCTCACACCTTCCCGGCGGGGGTCCCGGCGTCCGGCCGGCGCGGGATGCCCAGGGCGCACAGCGCGCCGAGCAGGACCACCGCGACACCGACCCACACCGCGGGGCGCAGCCCGTCGACGAACTCCTGCGGCCCCCGCATGCCGCCGTGCGCCACGAACACCGTGCTCAGTACGGCGATGCCGAGCGCGCCCCCGATCTCGCGGACCGTGGTGTTGGCCCCGGACGCCTTGCCCGCGTGCTCCGCCGGGACCGACCCGAGGACGACCGCCGCCGTCGGAGCGAACACGAGGCCCATGCCGACCCCGGCCACGATCATCGGGCCGACCAGGGAGGAGTACGCGGTGTCGGTACCGGTGACGAGGTTGATCCAGCCCAGGCCCACACCCTGGAGGAACAGCCCCAGCGCCATCAGCCGGCCGCCGCCGACCCGGTCGATGAGCAGTCCGGCCACCGGGGCGACGAACATCGGCATCAGCGTCCAGGGCAGGGTGCGCACCCCGGCCTCCAGCGGAGTGCGGGGAGGTGCGATCTGGAGGTACTGGGCCAGCAGGAAGAGCGAGCCGAAGACACCGAAGTACATCGCCGCCGAGACCAGGTTGGTGAGGGTGAAGGCCCGCACCCGGTAGAAGGACAGCGGCAGCATCGGCTGCGCGACACGCGCCTCCCAGGCCACGAAGACGGCCAGCAGGACGACGCCCGCCGCGAACGCGCCCAGCACCGTGGCCGAGGTCCAGCCGTCCGGCTCACCGTGCACGATCGCCCACACCACGGCGCACAGTCCGGCCGCCGCGAGGACCATGCCGCCCATGTCGAGGCGGGCGCCGGGCAGCGAACTCTCCCGCAGCGCGAACAGCACCAGCGGTATCGCGACCAGGCACACCGGCACGTTGATCCAGAACATCCACCGCCAGTCCAGTCCCTCGACCACCGCACCGCCCACCACCGGGCCCATCGCCACGGCGAGCCCGCTCACGCCGGACCACACACCCAGCGCCATCCCGCGCAGCCGCTCCGGCACGGCCTGGGACAGCAGGGTCAGTGAGAGCGGCATCACGGCCGCCGCGCCGACGCCCTGGACCGCGCGGAAGGCGATCAACTGGCCGCTGGTGTCGGCCAGGCCGCAGCCGGCGGAGGCCAGCGTGAACAGGACGACACCCGCGACGAAGACCCGTCGTCGGCCGAACCGGTCACCTAGCGCGGCCCCCGTCATGAGGAGGCAGGCGAAGCTGAGGACGTAGGCGTTGACGAACCACTGGAGTTCCTGGGTGTTCGCCCGGAGATCGACGGCCAGCGTGTGCAGTGCCGTGGACACGACGAGGTTGTCGAGCGCGACCATGAACATGGGCACGCTGCAGGCGACCACGGCGAGCCACAGTGGCACGCGCCGCCGCTCTGCCACGGGTGCGGCGGGGGGCTCGTCGAGCGTGGGCCGGGACAGGGTCATGACGGGCTCTCTTCTCGGAAGGGGGCGGGGCGCGGTCTCAGGCACCGGTGCGTTCCTGCTCGGCGAGCCGGCGGCGGGCGTCCGCCCAGTCGACGGGCAGCCCGTCGGCCGGGACCTGCCAGAACGTGAACGCGGAGGCCTTCGTGGTGGAGCGCATCCCGGTCATGATCGACCGGTGCGGTTCGGTCCTCGCGTACCGGTACAGCGCCTCCTTGTCCTCCCAGGCCGACAGGGTCCAGAAGGTGCGCTTGAGGGGCTGGGCGACGAGCGAGGCGCCGTACGCGCCCGGCGCGCGGGTGACCTGTCGCCAGGCGCTGAGGGACTTCAGGAAGAAGCGCGGTACGTCCTTGAGGGAGCGCACCTCGAAGCGGGAGGCCATGACGTAGGCCTCGGTGTCGGGGGCGGGCTCGCCGAGCGTGGTCCAGGGCAGGGTGGGCATGGCTGCGGCCTTTCGCGAGAGGGGCAGGACGGAGCTGAGGGACCCGTGGCGCACGGTTGGATACCTTCACTATCCATGTTAGACAGTGGAGGTATCCAATTTCTAGAGCGGAGTCGTCCTGATGCGTATCTCCGAGCTGAGCCGCCGCAGCGGCGTCTCCGTGACGACGATCAAGTACTACCTGCGCGAGGGCCTCCTCGCGCCCGGCCGGCAGACCTCGGCCACCCAGGCCGAGTACGACGACCAGCACCTGCGCCGACTGCGCCTGATCCGTGCCCTGACCGGCGTACGGGGGCTCTCCGTCACCACCACCCGTGAGGTGCTGGACGCGCTGGCGGCGCACACCGGCGACACCCACCTCCTGCTGGGCCTCACCCTGGGCTCGGTGTCCCTGTCCGGCGAGACCGCCGAGCAGGACCCGGCGACCGGCGAAGTGGAGGCGCTCGTCGAGGAGCTGGGCTGGCAGGTGCACGAGTCGGCGCCGGCGCGCGCCACCCTCGCCGAGGCCCTGACCTCCCTGCACTCGCTGGGCGTCCCCATGGACCGGCACACGCTGCTGCCCTACGCCCGTCTCGCGGAACGGATCGCCGTCCTGGACCTCGACCAACTCGACGGCCTCACCGACCCGTTGGAGGCGGCCGAACGCGCCCTGCTCCTGACGGTCCTCCTGGAGCCCGCCCTGATGGCACTGCGCCGCATGGCCCAGGAGAACGAGTCGGCCCGACGCCACGCCCCGTAGAGCGTGTTTCGAACGTCCCGTCCGCCGGGCGGCGTCTGTCGGACGCTCGCCCCCAGGGGCCGGCCGCGTTGTCGGCTCGTCCCGGTGTACCGCTCTCGGGACCGACCCTCCGCCTCGCGATCACACGCACCGGACGCCGCCCCGCCTGCCCGTCGGGCGGGCGACGCTCCCTTCACGGCACGCCCCAAACGCGTCGATCCCCGGCGCCCGGCGTCCCGTGACCGGCGTCCCGCGTCCGGCGCCCCGGCGGCCGGCGGTAGGCGGTCGGCGGTCGGCGAGGCGGGAGAAGCGGGAGAAGCGGGAGAAGCGGGAGAAGCGGGAGGAGGGGCAGGGAGGGCGGCCGCCGGAATCCCGATTGCCCGTCGTCGGAGCGGGTACGCGAGGCCGGACGCGCCAACCACCGCTACCTGGGGAGAGCCGCCATGGAGACACCAGCCCACGACGCCACCGCCGCCGCGAGCGCGCTGAACGCGCTGGCCAGGGACACGGGGGACACGGCCGCACTGGACACCCTCGCCCACTGCGAGGTCCTGGTGCCCGTGCCCGAGGACGCCACCGACGAGGACGTGACCAACCCCAGCATGCTGGCCCTGCCCGTCCTGGAACAGCCGGGCACGGCGCCCGTCGTCCCGGTGTTCACGTCCGAGCCCGAGATGGTCGACCTGCTCCCCGGCGTCGCCCGCTACCGCGTGGTGCCCCTCGGTGCGCTCGCCCACCAGTGGCCGGAGGGCGAGCTGTCGCTCTCCATCGACGCGGCGGGAGACCACCCGCTCACGCTCACCTCGGAAGGGGTGCGCACCCTGCTGGCCCGGTAACGACCCGGCGCCCTCGCTTCCGTCCTGCGGCAACGAACATGCGGTGACCATTGCCGGTGGCGGGTCTGTGCCGCACTCGCGGCCCCTGCGACGATCTCCCGACCGCTTGAGGGGCAAGCGGTTTCTTCACCCCTGGGGGATCCATGAGACCGACCCGTGCGGCACTCGTCGTAGCCGTGGGCGCACTGACCCCGGCCCTGCTGCTGGCCGGCCCTGCCGCGGCGGCAGGCCCGGCCTCCGTGTCCGCCGCCACCTCGGCCGCCGCGGTGGCCGTGAGCGCTGACACCGAATCACCGTACGACTCGATGCCGGAGGACGACCTCCGCATCGAGATCCTTCGCCTCCTTGCCGACGACAGCACCGGCATCGGGGTACGCAGGGAGGCGCAGGAGGCCCTCGACGGCACGGTCGAGGACCTGCGCCACTTCCTCAAGACCGGACGCTGGATCGCCCAGGACGAGGACAACAGCGTCGCGATCTTCCGGATCCTGGCCGATCCCGACAGGAGGAGGGCCGTGGTGCGGGAGGCGGAGGAAGCCCTGGAGGGCACCGCCGAGGACAGGAGCCGCTTCCTTGCGACGGGATACCGGCTGGCCCGTGCCGAGGACGACCGGGTGGCCATCGCCAGGATCCTTGCCCGGCCGGACATCAGCGCCGCCCTGCGCGCCGCGGCGGAGCAGGCGGTGGATGGCACCCCGGAGGAGATGCGTCACTTCCTGGAGGTCGGCCAGTACGAAGTGGGCTAGCGTCGCGCGTCGGTCAGCATGCGGGCCAGCACCTCGCGCTGGAGCGGCAGCACCTCGTCGTGGAGGTCGCGGCCCTTCGGGGTGAGGGCGACCCACACCCCGCGCCGGTCCTCCATGCAGACGGAACGCTCCACCAGGCCGTCCTTCTCCAGCCGGCCTATGAGGCGGGAGAGGGCGCTCTGGCTCAGGTGGACGCGGCCGGCCAGGTTCTGCACCCGGCACTGGTCACCCGGCCGGGGGGTCTCGGCGGCGAGGATGTCGAGCACCTCGAAGTCGCTCGCCCCGAGACCGTGCGGATGCAACGCGCGGTCGATCTCGCACGTCGTGCGCGCGTGCACCGACAGAATGTTCCGCCACCGGTCTTCGAGGTCGATTCCGGCCGTCTTCGCTGCCATACCTGCACGGTAACACCGATTTCACCATTCGTTTACCGTGCAACTAGTGTGGGTGCAAGAGATCTCGGGCCTGGGCGGGACGCGGCGGCAGAGCGGTCAGGACGACGCCGGGTCCTGGGTCAGCCCGACGAGGTTTCCGTCGGCGTCCTTCACGAAGGCGATCAGCTTGCCGCCGCCGACGTCCTGCACGTCCTGGAGCACGTCGGCCCCCGCCTCCACCAGGGCCGCAAGCCGGGCCCGGATGTCACTGACGTGCCAGTACGGCACCGGACCGGTCATGCCCTTGGAGTGCCCGTTCGGGTCGAGCCCGACGTCCTGTCCGGCGGCCTTGAAACCGACGTAGTAACTCTCGTCCGCATACGGCTCGACCTGGAGCAGCGCCCGGAACATGGCCTTGGCCCGGTCGAGGTCCTTGACGGGGTAGATGATGGTCTGCAGACCGGCGGTCATGACGTACTCCTCGCTGACGTGGGGACCGACGGATGCCGTCGGTGGTTCCACGCTAGGCCGAGGCCCCGCCGTCCGCTTCTCCGATCCTGACCGTTCGGCGCCCGCCCGTGCGCCCGCCGGAGGCGACGTCCGGCGCGGTGTTCGCGCCCGTCCCCCGTGGGCGTACCCGACGGGGTGTCCAGCGAAGGTCATGGGGTGCCGGTCTCGCGCCCGGAGTCGCCGTCCCGCCAGGTCGGCGAGGAGGGGCCGGGTGCGGCCGAGGCACGCGGACCCACTCCAGGAGCCGGGGGAAATGGCCGCTCCGGGTCGGGAGGATCCGCTGCCCTGAGCAGGGAGGGACCGCTGCCCTGAGCAGGGAAGGACCGCTGCCCCGAGCAGGGAGAGAACGGCCGCCCTGAGCAGGGAGGGACCATCGGCCCGGACCGCGAAGCCCCGTCGGCTCGAGACCGCTCGGGACCGGCGGGGTCGAGGGTCACCGGCGGCCCTCGGCCCCGCCGGGCCGTCACGTCGACTCGCGTTTGACCAGTTCCGTCGGCAGGATGACCGCGGCCGGGTCCTCGCCGCCGATCTGGGCGAGGAGGACGCGGACCATTTCGCTGCTGATCCGGTCCCAGGGCTGGCGGATCGTGGTGAGCGCCGGAGTGGACGCGGTGGCCGCGGGGGAGTCGTCGAAGCCGCCGACCGCGACGTCCTGCGGCACCCGGCGTCCCGCCTGCCGCAGTGCCGCGAGCACCCCCTGTGCCATCAGGTCGGACGCCACGAACACCGCGTCCAGGCCGGGTGCCTGCGCCAGCAGCCGCTCGGCGCCCGCCTCACCGCTGGCCCGGCTGTAGTCGCCGGAGACGACGAGCCGCTCGTCGGCCTCGATGCCCGCCTCGGCGAGCACCTCGTGGTAGCCGGCGAGCCGCTCCACACCACCGGGGGTGTCCAGCGGTCCCGTGACGACGCCGATCCGCCGACGGCCCTGGGCGAGCAGATGACGGACCATGTCGCGCGCGCCGTCCCGGTCGTCGGCGGCCACATAGCTCACCTTCGACCCGATGCCGATCGGCTTGCCGCAGGCGACGAGCGGCACGCCCGCCTCACGCAGCTCGGTGGCGATCGGATCGCCCGAGTGGCTGGACACCAGCAGGACCCCGTCGACGTGCCCCGCGGTGATGTACCGCGTGATGCGCCGCCGCTCGTCCTCGGTACCGGCCAGCATCAGCAGCAGCGGGACGTCGTGCCCGGCCAGCGCCTGGGTGCAACCCCGCAGCAGGACGTTGAAGTTGGGGTCCTCGAAGAACCGTTCCTGAGGCTCCGTCAGGAGAAAACCGACGGAGTCGGAGCGCCCGGTGATCAGGGAGCGGGCGTGCCGGTTGACGACGTAACCCGTCCTGCGGATCGCGGAGTTGACGGCCTCCTGGGCCGAAGGGCTGACGTAGTGGCCGCCGTTGAGCACGCGCGAGACGGTCCCTCGTGAGACTCCCGCCTCGCGGGCCACGTCATGGATCGTCGGCGGTTTGCGCCTGCCCCCCGTGTTGCTCATGGTCATGACTTTACGGCCCCGGACAGCAGGTCAAGGCTCCAGAACCGCTGAATGACCAGGAACAGCGCCACCAGGGGGATCACCGCGAGGAACGCGCCGGTGATCACCAGGGTGTAGAGGGCCGGGGTGTTGGCGCCCTGCTCCAGCAGCGTGAAGAGACCGAGGGTGATCGGGAACCGCTCGTCGTCGCTGAGCATGATGTACGGCAGCAGGAAGTTGTTCCACACGGCGACGAACTGGAACAGGAACACCGTCACCATGCCGGGGATCATCATCGGCAGCGCGATCCGGGTGAAGATCCGCCACTCGCTCGCCCCGTCCATCCGGCCGGCCTCCACCACGTCGCTCGGCACGGCCGCGGCCGCGTAGATGCGCGCGAGGTAGACGCCGTAGGGGGAGAGGATCTGCGGCAGCAGCACGGACCAGTAGGAGTCCGTGAGATCGGCCTGGGCCATCAGCAGGTACTGCGGGATGGCCAGGATGATCGGCGGCATCAGCACGCCCGCCAGCAGGACGTTGAACATCGTCTCGCGACCGCGGAAGCGGTACGTCGCCAGCGCGTAGCCGCTGAACGCGGACACGCACGTCGACAGCAGCGCGCCGAGACCGGCGTAGAGGGCCGAGTTGGCCATCCACTGCCAGTAGATGCCGTCGCGGTAGGCGTTGAGGTCGCTCAGGTTCTGGGTGAAGCCGGTGCCGGGCAGGAACGTGAACGTGGAGAACAGCTCGCTGCCCGACTTGGTGGACGCGATGACCACCCACGCCACCGGCAGCAGGCAGTACAGCGCGCCCAGCAGCAGCGTGATCGTCGGGACGAGGGCGATCCGGCGGCGCAGCGGCGGACGGTCGTCCCGCTCGGCATCCGTGGCGCCGGCCGCCGACGGGGCCTTCTGGACGGCAAGAGAACTCACTGGGCTGCCCCCTGCTTGTTACGACGGTTCGCGGCCCGCAGGAAGCCGAAGGACAGCAGCAGCGTGGCGATGGCGATGATCACGGCCTGGGCGGCCGCCGCGTAGATGTCACCGGTGCCGAACGCGTCCCGGTAGACCTTCATCAGCGGACTCCACGTCGTGGACACGGAGTTGGTGAGCGGTTTGAGCGTGGTCGGCTCGTTGAACACCTGGAGGGTCGCGATGATCGAGAAGAAGAAGGTCAGCACCAGCGAGGGCGCCACCATCGGGATCTTGATCCTGAGCGCGATCTGCAGCGGGGTGGCGCCGTCCAGCTTGGCCGCCTCGTACACCTCGACCGGGATGGCCTGGAGCGAGGTGTAGATGACGATCATGTTGAAGCCGGTGCCGCCCCAGACCGCGATGTTCGACAGGGCGAGATACAGCGGGCCGCCGTCGAGCAGGTCCGGCTGCGGCAGGCCCAGCTTCTCGAGCACGAAGTAGAACGGGCTGACGTCCGGCAGGTACAGGAAGCCCCACAGCAGCGCCGCCACGACACCGGGGATGGCGTACGGCAGGAAGATCGCGAGGCGGGTGAACGGGGCCAGCCGCACCTTGTCGGAGTCGAGCATCAGCGCGAACACCAGGGCGAGGCCCAGCATCACCGGGACGACGATGCAGCCGTAGCCGAGGACGCGCAGGGCGCCGTCCAGCAGCTCGCTGTCGGTGAAGGCGGCGGTGTAGTTCTCCAGGCCGGCCCAGACCTCCTTACGGGCACCGGAGCCCAGGCCGAGGCCGGACACCTTCACCTTGTGGAGACTGAGCCACAGCGCGTAGCCGATGGGCAGCGCGAAGAACAGGGCGAAGAGGATGGTGGCGGGGAGGAGGAAGGCATACGGGGCCCCCTTGACCCCGTACGACTTCCGGCGTGCGGTTGTCACTCGGAGACCTCGAAGCCCTGCTTCTTCATGTCGGCCACGGTGTCCGCCTGCATCGTGTCCAGAGCGGCGGAGAAGTCCGACTTGTTCTTGGCGGCGGCGCCGAAGGCGTCCTTGAAGGTCGTGTAGGCGACGTTCACGTTCGGGCCCCAGGCCGACGGTGCGGTGGTCTTCGCGATCTTGGCGGCGGTGGTGTAGAAGTCCGCCTGGTTCGAGAAGTACTCCGGCGGGTTGATGAAGGCGCCGCTGAGCTGGGCGGAGCTGGAGGCCGGGTAGATGCCGCTCTCCTTGGCCAGCGCGTTGAGCGCGTCACCGTCGGTGTTCAGCCAGGCGGCGAACTTGGCGGCGGCGTCCTTGTTCTTGGAGTCGGTGGTGACGGCGGTGGAGGAACCGCCCCAGCTGCCGGTGACGTTGTCGGTCTGCGACCACTGGGGGAGCGGGGCCATGGCCCACTTGCCCTTGGTGTCCGGGGCGGCGGTGGTCAGGGTGCCCGGCGCCCACACCGCGCTGACCCAGGCGATCTGCTTGCCGGTGTTGAGCGCCTTGTTCCAGGCCGGGGTGTACATCGGCTGGTTGTCGACGGCGCCCTCCTTGACGAGGCCGCCCCAGAAGTCGGCGACCTTCTTGGTCGCCGCGTCGTTGATGCCGACCTGCCACTTGTCGCCGGAGGTGGTCCACCACTTGGCGCCGGCCTGCTGGGCGAGGCCCGCGAAGAGACCGGAGTCGTTGGCCGAGAAGGTGGTCAGGTCCGTCTCCGGGGACTTCTTCTTCAGCGCGCGGGCGGTCTGCGCGAACTGCTCCCAGGTCGTGGGGACGGTCAGGCCGTACTGCTTGAACAGGTCCTCGCGGTAGTAGAACATCATCGGGCCGATGTCCTGCGGCACCGCGTAGACGGCGTCCGTGCCCAGCGTCGTCTGCTGCCAGACGCCGTCGGCGAACTTGTCCTTCACGTCGCCGACGTTCTTCGCTATGTCCGCCAGCGCGTCATTGCTGACGAGCGTCGGCAGTGCCTGGTACTCGGCCTGGACCAGGTCGGGGGCCTTGCCCGCCTTGTGCGCGGTGAGGATCTTGGTGACCAGGGTGTCGCCGGACGCCTGCTTCTTCACCGTGACCGTGATCTGGTCCTTCTTGCCCGGCCCCTTGTTCCACAGGTCCACGACCTTGTCCATGCCCGGCGTCCACGTCCAGTACGTGAGCGAGACCGGGCCCGACTGGGCGCCGCTGTCGTCGTCGGACGAGCCGCAGGCGGCGAGTGCGGTGGCGCCGAGCGTGACGGCGACGGCGGAGGCTGCGACCTTGAAGAGCCGCCGGCGCTGGGTGTTGGACATGGGTTTCTCCCCTGACCTGGGTTCCCGCCTGCTGCGGGAACCTGCCATGCATCACATGAACCGAGGCCCTCGCCCGTCGCGAGGCCCTGTCATGCTTCTGTGAGCGTTCACAGTAGAGAAACATCCCGGACACTTGTCAATGGTTGTTGCTGTGCGGTTATGTTGGGCTCGCACCGCCGAGAACGTCTGTGCACGTTCCCAAATGATCGATTAAACGGGAGAAATCCATGCCGGAGACCACCCCCAAGGGCCTCACAGGGCTCGCCTTCGGTGGGGACTACAACCCCGAGCAATGGCCGGAAAGCGTCTGGCAGGAAGACGTCCGGCTGATGCGCGAGGCCGGCGTCACCATGGTGAGTGTCGGGATCTTCTCCTGGGCGCTCCTGGAGCCCGCGCCCGGAGTCCACGACTTCGGCTGGCTGGACCGGATCATCGACCTGCTGCACGAGAACGGCATCCGCGTCGACCTGGCCACCCCCACGGCGGCCCCGCCCGTCTGGTTCTACCGCGAGCACCCCGAGGCCCTGCCCGTCACCGCCGACGGAGTCCGCTACGAGTTCGGCTCCCGCGCGGCGATCTGCCACAGCAACGCCGACTACCGCGCCGCCGCGGCGGACATCGCCACCCGGCTCGCCGAGCGCTACGGCGACCACCCCGCGCTCGCGATGTGGCACGTCCACAACGAGTACGGCGTCCCTGTCTCGGCCTGCTACTGCGAGTCCTGCGCCGCCCACTTCCGCCGCTGGCTGGAGACGACGTACGGCACGGTCGACGCGGTCAACGAGGCCTGGGGCACCGCCTTCTGGGGCCAGCGCTACGCCACCTTCGACGACATCAACCCGCCGCGCACCACCCCCACCGTCGGCAACCCCGGCCAGGCCCTGGACTACCGGCGCTTCGCCGACGCCACCATGCGCGAGAACTTCCGTATGGAGCGCGACATCCTGCACCGCCTCGCGCCCGGCGTCCCGGTCACCACGAACTTCATGACCGCCCTCAGCCAGTGCGACTCGGTCGACTACTGGGCCTGGGGCCGCGAGGTCGACCTCGTCACCAACGACCACTACCTGATCACCGACGGCCGCCGCACCCACGTCAACCTGGCCATGGCCGCCGACCTCACCCGTTCCGTCGCCGGCGGCGCCCCCTGGATCCTCCTGGAGCACTCCACCTCGGGCGTCAACTGGCAGCCCCGCAACCCGGCCAAGGCCCCCGGCCAGATGGCCCGCAACTCCCTCGGCCACGTGGCCCGCGGCTCCGAGGGCGCCATGTTCTTCCAGTGGCGTCAGTCCCGACGCGGCGCCGAGAAGTTCCACTCCTCGATGGTTCCGCACGGCGGCACCGACACCCGCGTGTGGCGCGAGGTCGTCGAACTCGGCGCCTCACTCGACTCCCTGAGCCCGATCCGGGGCACCCGCACCGAGGCCGACGTCGCCGTCCTGTGGGACTGGCACTCCTGGTGGGCGCAGAACCTCGCCTGGCGCCCCAGCGAGGACCACGACCCGCGCGAGCGCGCCGACGCCTTCTACGAGGCCCTCTACGACCGTCACCTCACCGTCGACTTCGCCCACCCCGAAGCCGACCTCGCGCGGTACCCGATGGTCGTGGTGCCCGCCCTGTACCTGATGACGGAGCGGGCCGGGAACAACCTCAGGACGTACGTCGAGAACGGCGGCACGCTCGTCGTGTCGTACTTCTCCGGCATCGTCGACTCCTCCGACGCCGTCCACGAGGGCGCCTACCCGGGCGCGCTGCGGGACGTCCTCGGACTCACCGTCGAGGAGTTCTCCCCGCTGCTCCAGGGCGAGCGCGTGCGGATCACCGGCCCCGACGGCTCCGAGCTGGGCGGCGACGTGTGGACCGAGTTCGTCGAGCCACGCGGCGCCGAGACCGTCTGGACGTACGCCGACGGCCTCACCGCCGGCCGTCCCGCCGTCACCCGGCACCGCCTCGGCGAGGGCACCGCCTGGTACGTCTCCACCCGGCTCGGCGCCGAGGGCCTGGACGCCCTGCTGGGCCGGGCCGCCGAGGACGCCCGTCTCGCCCCGCGCGCCGGCCTGCCCCGCGACGTCGAGGTCGTGCGCCGCTCCGGCGAGAGGGGCAGCTACCTCTTCGCCATCAACCACACCGCCACCGACGCCAAGGTGCCGCTGGACACGTCCGGCACCGAACTGCTGACGGGCGAACGCGCCGCCGGCCGCCTCGCGGTCCCGGCGGGAGCCGTGCGAGTCGTACGACTCGACGGCTGAACCCGACTCCCCCTCCGCCCGTGGAGCCGCGAGCCGCGGGCGGAGGGGGTCCCTCACCCCGAGGGAGACCCACCCCCATCACGTCGAAGGGACGACGGACGAAGATGTTCCATCCCAGACGCACCCTCAGAGCCCTGCTGCTCCCGCTCACCGCGGGGCTCGCGCTCACCGCCCTGCCCGCACAGACCGCCCAGGCGGCCTCCACGCTCACCAACGCCGGCTTCGAGGCCGACGGCGCCGGAGCGGCCACCCCCAGCGGCTGGTCCGAGTACGGCACCACGAGCGCCTCGTTCGCCGAGTCCGGCGGACACGGCGGCAGTTACCGCCTCTCCCACTGGGCGTCCGCCGCCTACAAGGTGGAGACGTACCAGTACCTGTCGGGGCTGACCAACGGCAACTACAAGCTCACCGCCTGGGTGCGCTCCGGCGGCGGCCAGAAGTCGGCCTACATAGCCCTGAAGAACTGCGGCGGCGCCGAACAGCGCACCGATCTGCCCGTCTCGGCGAGCGGCTGGCTCCGGATCGTCGTCCCGGTCAACGTGACGAACAACCAGTGCACGATCAGCGTCAACAGTGACGCGAACGCGGGCAACTGGATCAATGTGGACGACCTGACCTTCACCTCCGGCACGACCGGACTGTCGATCAAGGGCGCCGACATCTCCTCCCTCCCCAAGAGCGAGGCCAAGGGCGGCGTCTACAAGAGCGCTTCGGGCACCACCGGCGACCCGGTCACCATCCTGAAGAACGCCGGCATGAACTACGCGCGCCTGAAGGTCTGGGTCAACCCCGCCGACGGCTACAACAACAAGGCGCGTGTGCTGGCCGCCGCCAAGCGCGTCAAGGCCGCCGGCCAGAAGCTCCTGGTCGACTTCCACTACTCGGACACCTGGGCCGACCCGGGCGCCCAGAGCAAGCCGAGCGCCTGGGCGGGCCACTCGTACAGCCAGCTCAAGACGGACGTGTACAACCACACGTACGACGTGCTGAACGCGCTCAAGGCCCAGGGCACCACCGCCGACATGGTCCAGGTGGGCAACGAGATCAACGGCGGCATGCTGTGGAACGAGGGTTCCACCTCCAACTGGGGCCAGCTCGCCGGTCTGCTCAACTCCGGCTACGACGCCGTCAAGGCGGTCAACTCGTCCACCCCGGTCGCCCTGCACCTGGCCAAGGGCGGTGACCTGACCGGCACCCGCTGGTGGTTCGACAGCGCGGTCTCCAACGGCGTCAAGTTCGACACCATCGGCCTGTCCTTCTACGGCTACTGGCACGGCACGCTCGCCGACTTCCAGACCACCCTGGACGACGCGGCCTCCCGCTACGGCAAGCCGGTCTTCGTCGCCGAGACGGCCTACCCCTTCCGTCTCGACAGCGACGACTCGTTCGAGAACATCATCGACCTGCCGAGCGAACTGGTCGCCGGCTACCCGGCCACCCCGGCCGGCCAGCTCGCCTGGATGAACTCCGTGGCCAGCATCGTGGAGGCCGTCCCGAACGGCCGCGGTCTCGGCGTCTTCTACTGGGAGGCCACCTGGACCGCCGTGAACGGCAACGGCTGGGACCCGGCCGACGCCGCCTCCGGCAACGGCTGGGAGAACCAGGCCCTGTTCGGCTACGACGACCGGGCACTGTCCTCGACGGCATGGTTCAGCCACCGCTGACCGTCACCATGTGACCTCGTGACAGCGGGGCCCGGCCGCCACCTCGCGGCCGGGCCCCTGCGCGTTCCCCCTGCCCGTGTGAACTGCCGTACGCCAGAGGGATGTTCGATCCCGGCCAAGGGTCCCGGAGCGCCGGACAGGGAGGCCTCGACTGCGGAACAGTGGGAAGACGCGGTGACGAGGGCCCCGATCCAGGGACGGAGGGGACGACCATGCTGAGGACTCCCGTGAACGAACGGCGACTGCACATCCTGGAGTGGCTGAAGGAACCGGCGCGGCACTTCCCGCCGCAACGGCGCGCGGACCTCGTCGAGGACGGCGTCACCGCGGACATCGTCGCGGCGAAACTCGGGGTGCACCGCCGGGTGGCCGACACCCACCTCGCCCTGCTCGCCGACCTGGGCCTGCTGCGCGCCAAGCGGATCCGGCTGCGCACCTACTACCGACGCGACGAGATGCGCATCGCCGAAGTGGCCCGCATGTTCGAAAAGGGCTGGTAGGGGGCTGGCAGGGGCACGCCGGACGGCCTAGCGTCGGCGGCCCGCACCAGTGGAAGGCACCCCGCATGGACCGACCCACCGCCCTCGTCCCCGTACGCCACCTCTCCCTCGGCGGCCACGGCCCCGAGGACGTCGTGTCCGATCGGCACGGGCGCGTCCTGACCGGCGTCGCGGACGGCCGGATCCTGCGCGTCGACGGCCTCGACGATCCCCGCTCCGCCCGCGTCGAGGAGGTGGCCCGCATCGACGGGCGCCCGCTGGGCCTTGAACTCCTCCCCGACGGCGACCTGTTGGTGTGCGACGCGGAGGGAGCGCTGCTGCGCGTCGGCCTCGCGGGCGGCCGGACCGACGTACTGGCCGACCAGGTGGCGGGGGAGCGGCTGCGGTTCTGCAGCAACGTCGTGGCACTGCCCGACGGGACGGTGTACTTCACGGTGTCGAGCCAGGCCCACCCCCTGCACGACTGGATGGGCGACCTCGTCGAACACACCGGCACCGGACGCCTGCTGCGGCTGGCTCCGGGCGACACCGAGCCCGAAGTCCTCCTGGACGGGCTCCAGTTCGCCAACGGCCTGGTGGTGAGCGCCGACGCCACCTTCCTGATCGTCGCCGAGACCGGCGCCCGCCGCCTCACCCGCTACCACCTCACCGGCCCCGCCGCCGGACGCGCCGAACCCCTCGTCGAGAACCTGCCCGGCTACCCGGACAACCTGTGGCGCGGCGCCCCCGACGGACCGGTCTGGGTCGCGCTGGCCGGCCCCCGCGTCCCCCCGCTCGACCTCCTCCACCGGGCCGGCCCGGCCGTCCGCCACCACGCCGCCCGCCTGGCCCAGCGCGCCCCCTACCGCCCCTCGGGCACCATCGGCGTCCTCGCGGTCGACGACACCGGCCGGACCGTCCACCACCTCACCCGCCGCCGCTCCGGCTTCCGCATGGTCACCAGCGTCTGCGCGGCCCGCGGCCGGCTCGTCCTCGGAAGCCTCTGGGAGCCCGGCATCGCGGTCTGTGCGGCACCCTGAGCACGGTGATCCGGCGTTACCCTGTTGACCAGCCGTGATCACCCCGCGAGCCGGTGCGGCCGGGAGTTCGGACCGCCCCCGATCGCCAGGCGGTCCGAGGCAGGAGACGTACGACATGTCAGCCCCGGAGACCGGCAGCCTCCGCGCCGGCGCCCCGCGCCGGTCCGCCGTGCCGGGACAGCTCCCGGCGGTCGCCGTGGTCGCCGTCGGCGGCGGACTGGGTGCCGCCGCCCGCTACGCGGCAGCCCTGTGGTGGCCCTCTGCCGGCAGCGGGTTCCCCTGGACGACCTTCTGGGTCAACGTCGTCGGCTGCGCCGTGATCGGCGTGTTCCTGGTGCTGATCACCGAGGCCCTCACCGTGCACCGGCTCCTGCGCCCCTTCTTCGGCACCGGCGTGCTCGGCGGCTTCACCACCTTCTCGACGTACGCCGTCGACCTCCAGCGCCTGTTCGACACGGGGCATCCCCGCACGGCGCTGGCCTACCTGGCCGCGACCCCCCTCGCGGCGCTCACGGCGGTGTGGCTCGCGGCGACCGCGACCCGCCGCGTCCTGACCCGGAGGCAGCCATGACCAGGCTCACCGGCAGTGCCCTGCGCGTGACCGTCCTCGTCGGCGAGAACGACACCTGGCACCGCAAGCCGCTGTACACCGAGATCGTGCACCGGGCCCATGCGGCGGGACTGGCCGGCGCCAGCGTCTTCCGCGGCATCGAGGGCTTCGGCGCCTCCTCGCTCATCCACACCACCCGCCTGCTCTCGCTCAGCGAGGACCTCCCGGTCGCCGTCGTCATCGTCGACACCGAGGAACGCGTACGGGCGTTCCTGCCGCAGCTCGACGAACTGGTCACCGAGGGCCTGGTCGTCCTCGACCCCTGCGAGGTCATCCGGTACACCGGCCGTGACGGTGATCAGGGCGCAACGGACACGCCCGGTAAGAGGCCGTTGTGAACTGGCTGCTGGTCGTCGCCGGAGGCATGGTCGGCGCGCCCCTGCGCTATCTGACCGACCGCGCGGTGCAGGCCCGGCACCACTCGGTCTTCCCCTGGGGCACCCTCGTCGTCAACGTCGTGGGCTCTGCGATCCTCGGCCTGGTGACCGGCGCGGCCCTCGCCGGAGCCGCCGGCTCCGACCTGCGGCTGCTCCTCGGCACCGGCTTCTGCGGGGCCCTGACCACCTACTCCACGTTCTCCTACGAGACGCTGCGGCTCACCGAGACCGGAGCCGGGCTACAGGCCGCCGCCAACGTCGTCGTCAGCGTGGCGGCGGGCGTCGGAGCCGCCTTCGCGGGGGTGTGGCTCGCGCAGACGGTGTGGTCATGACCGGGGAAACACACCCACGGCTGGTAGGACTGTGCACCGCACCGTCGACCACCCCCAGAACGGGATCCCATGAGCGCCATCTCCGTCGGTCAGGCCGTCGTCCTCGGAGCCGTCGAGGGGGTGACCGAGTTCCTCCCCGTCTCCTCCACCGGACATCTGAAGATCACCGAAGGCCTGATGGGCATCCCGGTCGACGACGACGCGGTCGTCGGCTTCTCCGCGGTCATCCAGGTCGGCGCGATCGCCGCGGTGCTGGTCTACTTCCGCACGGACATCACGCGCATCGTCTCCGCCTGGCTCCGCGGTCTCACCGACAAGAGCGAACGCCACCACCACGACTACAAGTTCGGCTGGTGGGTGATCTACGCGACGATCCCGATCGTCGTCGTCGGTCTGGCCGCGAAGCCGCTCATCCAAGGTCCCCTGGCCTCGCTCTGGGTGGTCGCGGGCTCGCTCCTCGCGGGCAGCGGCGTGATGTGGGCGGCCGACCGCATGGGCCGGCACAAGCGGGGCGAGGACGACACCTCGCTCAAGGACGCCATGCTGGTCGGCGGCTCGCAGATCCTCGCGCTGCTCTTCCCCGGCTTCTCCCGCTCCGGCGCCACCATGTCGACCGCGCTCCTGCTCGACCTCGACCGGGTCGCCGCCACCCGGCTGTCCTTCTTCCTCGGCATCCCGGCGCTCACCGGCGCCGGCCTGTACGAGCTGAAGGACGCCCTGGGCACCGGGGCCGGGGCGGCACCACTGGTCGTCGGCACGGCGGTGTCCTTCGTGGTCGCCTACGCCTCCATCGCCTGGCTGCTGAGGTACGTCGCCAAGCACTCCTTCAACGCGTTCGTGATCTACCGGATCGTCGTGGGCCTGCTGCTCTTCGGGCTACTGACCACGGGAGTCCTCGACAGCTGAGCGCGGGGGAGACAGCCGCCCGGGTGAGGTCGGCCAACCCGAGGGCGTACGACTCGCCCGGTGCGGGCGGCCGGGCCTGGCCGGGACCTGTCGGCTCCGGTGCGGCGGCCGACCCCGGGCGCGGGCGGCCGACCCCGGCCGAGGCGCCCCCCACGGCACCGGCGGCCGACCCCCTGCGGAGACAGCTGACCAGGGCGGAGGCGGGAAACCCGCTTTCACTCTGGACTCTGGCTGAATTTTTCCTTTCACTCGCCTTGACAGCGACCTCCGGCCACCCGGAGTATCACTCCCGTGAACCTGTCAGACAGCCAGACAGGTGGCCCGGCACCCCGTCGCATCAGTGCGATGGAAGCGGTGCTCGCCCACCTCCGCGGTGCCATCGAGCACGGCCACTACGCCATCGGGGACAAGCTTCCCTCCGAGGCGGAACTGTGCCGCACCCTCGAGGTCTCCCGGCCCGTCCTGCGGGAAGCCCTGCGCGCCCTCCAGACCATGGGCCTGACGGTCTCCCGGACCGGCAAGGGCACCTTCGTCGTCGCCAGCACCGTCGAGGACCCCACCTTCGGCGACTACGCGGCCAGCGACCTGCTCGAAGTGCGCCGCCACATCGAGATCCCGGTCGCCGGGTACGCCGCCGCCCGCCGCACCCCGGAGAACCTGGACCACCTGGCCCACCTCCTGGACCGGATGGAACGCGAGACCGACACCACCGCCTGGGTCGCGATGGACACCCTCTTCCACCTGGCCGTCGCCGAGGCAGCCCAGAACCCGGTGTTCCGCCGGGTCATCGAGGAGATCCGCGACGCACTGGCGCGTCAGTCGACCTTCCTCAACCAGCTGGGCGGACGGCGCGAGCAGTCCAACCGCGAACACCGGGCCATCGTCGAAGCGCTGATCGACGGTTCCGAGTCCGACGCCGTGGAGGCCATGAGCCACCACCTCGACCGCGTCGAGACCACCCTCACCGACATCGTGCGCTCCCCGCGCACGGACTCCCCCCTGGAAGGCGGACCCGAGGCGTGAGCGAACAGCACCTCAAGGACGAGACGCGCCCCTCGCCCCGTCACGTCGACGCCGGAGACGAGGGCTACAGCAAGTCCCTCAAACACCGGCACGTCAACATGATCGCCATTGGCGGCGCCATCGGCACCGGCCTCTTCCTCGGCGCCGGCGGCCGCCTGGCCGACGCCGGCCCCTCCCTCTTCATCGCCTACGCGGTCTGCGGCATCTTCGCCTTCCTCGTGGTGCGCGCCCTCGGCGAACTCGTCCTGTACCGCCCGTCCTCCGGCGCCTTCGTCTCGTACGCCCGGGAGTTCATGGGGGAGAAGGGCGCCTACACCGCGGGCTGGATGTACTTCCTGAACTGGGCCACCACCGGCATCGCCGACATCACCGCGGTGGCGACCTACACCCACTACTGGGGCATGTTCTCCGACGTGCCCCAGTGGGTGATCGCGCTGATAGCCCTGGCCGTGGTCCTCACGGTGAACCTGATCTCGGTGAAGATCTTCGGCGAACTGGAGTTCTGGTTCGCGATCGTCAAGGTCAGCGCGCTCGTGATCTTCATGTGCATCGGCATCTTCCTGCTGGTCACCCAGCACCAGGTCGACGGCACCACCCCCGGCCCGTCGCTGATCAGCGACCACGGCGGCATCTTCCCCAACGGCCTGCTGCCCATGCTGCTGATCGTCCAGGGCGTCGTCTTCGCCTACGCCTCGGTCGAACTGGTCGGCGTCGCCGCCGGTGAGACCGAGAATCCCGAGCAGATCATGCCGAAGGCGATCAACTCGATCATGTGGCGCGTGGGCGTGTTCTACGTCGGCTCGGTCCTCCTGCTGTCGATGCTGCTCCCGTGGAACAAGTACACGTCCGGAGAGAGCCCCTTCGTCACGGTGCTGTCCAACATCGGCATCCCGGCCGCGGGCGGCGTGATGAACCTCGTCGTCCTCACGGCGGCGATGTCCTCCCTCAACTCCGGCCTCTACTCCACCGGCCGCATCCTGCGCTCGATGGCCGTGAGCGGCTCGGCACCCCAGTTCACCGCGAAGATGAGCCGCACCCAGGTCCCCTACGGCGGCATCCTGCTCACCAGCGGCGTCTGCGTCCTCGGCGTCGGCCTCAACTTCGTGGTCCCCGCCGACGCCTTCGAGATCGTCCTGAACTTCGCGGCGCTGGGCATCCTGGCCACCTGGGGCATGATCATGATCTGTCACCTGCTGTTCTGGCAGAAGACCGAGAAGGGCGAACTGACCCGACCGAGCTACCGACTGCCGGGCTCCCCCTGGACCGAACTCCTGACGCTGGCCTTCCTCGCCTCCGTCCTGGTCCTCATGTACGCCGACGGCGGCGCCGGACGCACCACCGTGCTGTGCCTGCCGCTGATCGTCGCCGCGCTCGTCGCCGGCTGGTACGCCATCCGCGTCCGCCGCGCACGCACCTCCTCCAAGGCCGACGCGTGAACCCGCCGCCGGCCCTCGCCCACTCACCAGTGACCAGGCCATGATGTACAGCAGTTCCCTCGCCGACGCCCCCGCGATCCGCGAACCCCTCCACGCCCCCGTCGCCCACCTCGTCCGCGGCGGGGTGACGGAGGGCGTCCACTACGGCTCCGTCGTCGTCCTCGGAACGGACGGCGAGGTCGACTTCCAGCTCGGTGACATCGAGGTCGCCTTCTACCCGCGCTCCGCGCTCAAGCCCGTCCAGGCAGTCGCCATGGTCCGTGCCGGGCTCCCGCTCGACGGCGAACTGCTCTCGCTCGCCGCCGCCAGCCACTCCGGCGAGGAGCGCCACCTCGCCGGGACCCGGCGGATCCTCGAACTGGCCGGCGCCACCGAGGACGACCTGCGCAACGTCACGGACCTGCCGTACGACCCGGTCGTCCGTGACCTCTGGACACGCGAGGGCCGCCTGCCGTCCCGTCTCGCCCAGAACTGCTCGGGCAAGCACGCGGCGATGCTGTACACCTGCAAGCTCAACGGCTGGTCCCTCGACGGCTATCTCGATCCGGGCCACCCGCTCCAGCAGGCGATCGCCGAGATCGTCGAGGACCTCACCGGGCAGCGGATCGCCCGCGTCACCGTCGACGGGTGCGGCGCGCCGCTGTTCTCCGTCTCCCTCAACGGTCTGGCGCGTGCCGCAGCCCGTGTCACCACCGCCGTGCCCGGCACCCCCGAGGCGCGGGTGGCGGACGCGATGCGCGAGCACGCCGAGATGGCCTCCGGCTCCGGCCGGGACGTCGCCGCCCTGATGCGGGCCGTCCCCGGCCTGCTCGCCAAGGACGGCTTCGAGGGCGTCGAGGTCGCCGCACTCCCCGACGGCCGTGCTGTCGCCGTCAAGATCTCCGACGGCGCGGACCGGGCCCGCGTCCCCGTCACCGCGGCCGCGCTCGTCCGCGCCGGAGTGGACCCCGCCCTCCTCACCCCCTTCGCGGGCGAGCCCCTCCTCGGCGGCGGCCAACCCGTCGGCAGCATCCGCACGGTACGCGCGCTGGACCCGGTCACCGAGCCGGCCTGCGCCTGACATGCGGTGGGGGAGGCGTCCTGGCGGCATGCGGTACGTCGCACCCGGCGCCGCATCGGCGAAACGGCGCCCCGCCCGGCCCCGCGCATCCGCCCTCCCGGTCTCGCCAGGCCGGACGAGACCCGGTCGGTCTCCCCGCACCACCAACACCCTCGCCCCTCGGAAAGAGGCCGCACCCTCATGACTGTCGTCGTCAGCCGCAGCGAACACGATCTGCTCGGAGACCGGGACGTACCCGTCGACGCGTACTGGGGTGTCCACACCCTGCGCGCCACCGAGAACTTCCCGATCACCGGCACCACGATCTCCGCCTACCCGCACCTGATCGACGCCCTCGCCGCCGTCAAGGAGGCCGCCGCCCTGGCCAACGAGGAGCTGGGGCTGCTGTCGCCGGAGAAGGCCGCCGCGATCGTCGCCGCCTGCCGTGAGATACGGGCGGGCAAGCTGCACGACCAGTTCGTGGTGGACGTGGTGCAGGGCGGCGCGGGCACCTCGACCAACATGAACGCCAACGAGGTCGTCGCCAACCGGGCCCTGGAGCTGCTGGGCCACGCCAAGGGCGAGTACCGGTACCTGCACCCCAACGAGGACGTCAACCTCGGCCAGTCGACCAACGACGTCTACCCGACCGCCGTCAAGGTCGCCACCGTCTTCGCGGTGCACGGGCTGCTCAAGGCCATGGCCGTCCTCCAGGACGCCTTCGCCCGCAAAGCCGTCGAGTTCCGCGACGTGCTGAAGATGGGCCGCACCCAGCTCCAGGACGCCGTCCCGATGACCCTCGGGCAGGAGTTCTCCACGTTCGCCGTCATGCTCGACGAGGACCGCAGCCGCCTCGCCGAGGCCGTCGAACTGATCCAGGAGATCAATCTCGGCGCCACGGCGATCGGCACGGGCCTCAACGCGCCCGTCGGTTATGCCGAGTCGGCCCGCCGCCACCTCGCCGAGATCACCGGCCTGCCGCTCGTCACCGCCGCGAACCTCGTCGAGGCCACCCAGGACTGCGGCGCCTTCGTCCAGATGTCCGGCGTGCTCAAGCGGATCGCGGTGAAGCTCTCCAAGAGCTGCAACGACCTGCGCCTGCTGTCGTCCGGGCCGCGCGCGGGTCTCGGCGAGATCAACCTGCCGCCGGTGCAGGCCGGTTCCTCCATCATGCCCGGCAAGGTCAACCCGGTGATCCCGGAGGTCGTCAACCAGGTCGCCTTCGAGGTGATCGGCAACGACGTCACCATCACCATGGCCGCCGAGGCCGGGCAGCTCCAGCTCAACGCCTTCGAGCCGATCATCCTGCACTCCCTGTCGGAGTCCATCACCCACCTGCGCGCGGCCTGCCTGACCCTCGCCGAGCGCTGCGTCACCGGCATCACCGCCAACACCGAGGTGCTGCGCGCCAGCGTGGAGAACTCCATCGGCCTGGTCACCGCCCTCAACCCGCACATCGGCTACACCGCGGCCACCGACATCGCCAAGGAAGCGCTGGTCACCGGCCGCGGTGTCGCCGAACTCGTCCTGGAGAAGGGCCTGTTGCCCGCCGAGCGGCTCGCCGCCCTGCTGCGCCCCGAGGTGGTCGCGGGCAACGGCTCGTCCTTCGCCTGACCCGTCCCCGACCTGCGACGACGCGCCACGACCGGCCCGGAGGCACAATGGTGATCATGACAACGACGTCGTCCCTCACCTTCCAGCCGGTCCTGGAGCGCATCGCCGAGGAGATGGCCCGCACCCCCGGCCGCGGCCGCCCCGCCGACTACATCCCGGCGCTCGCCGCCCGCGACGCCCGCAGCTTCGGCATGGCCGTGGCGGAGCTGGACGGCACGGTGTACGGGGTGGGGGACTGGCAGGAACCCTTCTCGACGCAGTCCATCACCAAGGTCTTCACCCTCGCCCTGGACCTGGCCCGCGAGGGCGACGAACTCTGGGAGCACGTCGGCCGCGAACCCTCCGGCAACCCGTTCAACTCGCTGGTCCAGCTGGAGTACGAGAACGGCATCCCCCGCAACCCGTTCATCAACGCGGGCGCCCTCGTCGTCACCGACCGCCTCCAGACCCGTACCGGAGACGCGGCGGGCGCACTGCGGGACTTCCTGCGGGCCGAGAGTGGCAACGCGGCGCTCGACTTCGACCTCGACGTGGCCGCCTCCGAGTCCGCGCACGGCGACCGCAACGCCGCCCTCGCCCATTTCATGGCCTCCTACGGCAACATCGACAACCCGGTGCCGGCCCTCCTGGACCAGTACTTCCGCCAGTGCTCGGTCACCGCCTCCTGCGCCGACCTCGCCCTGGCCACCGGCTTCCTCGCCCGCCACGGCGTCCGCGCCGACGGCAGCCGCCTGCTCAGCCGCAGCCAGGCCAAGCAGGTCAACGCCATCATGCTGACCTGCGGCACCTACGACGCGGCCGGCGAGTTCGCCTATCGCGTGGGACTGCCCGGCAAGAGCGGCGTGGGCGGCGGCATCATCGCGGTCGTACCGGGCCGCTGCACGCTGTGCGTGTGGAGTCCGGGCCTGGACGAACGCGGGAACTCGGTGACGGGCGTGGCCGCCCTGGACCGCTTCACGACGCTGACCGGCCTGTCGGTCTTCTGAGCGCCGCCCCGGAACACGCACGCACACGGCGGTGACGCCCATGACGCCTCCCGGAGGCGGCCACGTCGCTTGCCGGCCACCTGGCGTTGACCCTCTGACCCAGTGTTGGCCAGAGCTTTCCCGTCGATCTCCGGGCGCGGTGCTGTGCACGCGCGTGGTGTGGCTCTGGTTCGACGACGCCTGCGGCATCGACGGCTTCCTCGGCGGCAACCTCTACACCTGGATCACGCTGGGCCTGCTGCTACGGCTGCCGGTGGGTCAACCCGCCGAACGGCGTCGGCCCAGGAGCCGCAGCACCAGGGCGACGGAGGCACCGCCCAGCGCGGCGGCGCCCACGACGACGGCCGCCTCCGCCCAGCCGGGCGCGTCGTCGTGGCCGGACACGGCGACCGCCGCGGCCGTCACGGGCGTCGCCTGCGGTCCGGGCCTCGGCCGCGCCCGGAGCGCGTCCAGCGAGCCCACGGGGTCGACCCGCCCGGCGGCCCCGAACCCCCAGTCGAGCAGCTCGCGCGCCTCCTCGTAGACGGCGAAGCCGTCGCCGGCCTGCGGATTGAGCACCGTCACGACCAGCGTGCGGTCGCCCCGCCGGGCGGCGGCCACGAGGGTGTTGCCGGCGTTGCTCGTGTAGCCGTTCTTGATGCCGACCAGCCCGGGGTACCGCGCGACCCCGTCCGTCCCGCTGAGCAGCCGGTTGGTGTTGACGATGCCGTACGTCCCTCCGTCGCGCCCCGGGAAGCGGGCCTCGGCGGTGGCGCAGTACCGGGCGAAGTCCGGGTTGCGCAGCCCGGCCCGCCCGAACACCGCGAGGTCGTAGGCGGAGGACACCTGGCCGGGGGCGTCGTACCCGTCCGGGGACACCACGCGTGTGTCCAGGGCGCCCAGGGAGCGGGCCTTGGCCTGCATGCGGGCGGCCGTGGTGCGCCAGCCGCCGTTGAGCGCGGCCAGCACGTGCACGGCGTCGTTGCCGGAGTTGAGGAACACCCCGTGCCACAGGTCCGAGACCCGGTACGAGCGTCCCTCGGCGACTCCGACGAGGCTGCTGCCCGCCCCGATGCCGGTCAGCTCCGCCTCGGAGACCCGGTGCCGGATGCCTCCGGGCAGCACGGGCAGCACCGTGAGGGCGAACAGGGTCTTGAGGGTGCTGGCGGGAGGCAGCTTGCGGTGCGCGTTCGACGCGGCGAGCACGTCGCCGGTACCGGCGTCGGCCACCAGCCACGACAGCGCGGAGACGGCCGGGACGCCGGGTGCTCCGGGGCGTGGCCGGACCTGCGTACCGGAGCGGTACAGCAGGGCGGGGCGCGGCGCAGTCGCGTGCGGCCCGCCGGCCGGACCGTGGTCCGCCCCGGCGGGAGCGGCGGGCGCCGCGGGCCCGAGGGCCAGGACGCCCGCCGCACAGAGCACGCAGGCCGACGCGACGGCCCGAGAAGAGAATCCGATCGTCATATGATCAACGTAAGAATGAAGCGGGCCTTCGCCGCGCTGCCCGTGCCGCACAGGGGGCCGCGTGCACCCGGATGCCGCATGCGAGGGCGTGCCCTCGCGCCCGCCTGCTGATCCATGCCCGCCACGGCCAGGGCGCGGGCGACGGCGAGCAGGAAGCAGACCGCGGCGATCAGCGCGCAGCCCAGCAGTCCGGTGACACTCCCGATGACACGCCGGCCCCACCGCGTGGCCCGCTCCGCGCGCCGGGCGGCGTCGCCGTGGTCGCTGTCGTCGTACCGGTCCCGCTCCGTCATGGCACCCCCGGCCGGGACCTTGCAGCGGCGGGGGATCAGGCGGCCGGGAGGGTCGGCTGGATGCGGCGGATGAACGTCGCGTTGTCCGGCGTCGCGCGCATCCGCTCCAGCAGGGTTTCCAGGTTGGCCTGGCCCTCCCGGGTCTGGAGGGCGCGGCGCAGGCCGCGGGAGGCGGTCAACTCGCCGGGGGAGAGCAGGAGTTCCTCGCGGCGGGTGCCGGAGGTGTTGATGTCGACGGCCGGGAAGACGCGGCGCGATGCCGGTTCACGGTCGAGGCGCAGCTCCATGTTGCCGGTGCCCTTGAGCTCCTCGAAGTAGAAGTCGTCGGCACGGGAGCCGGTCTCCACCAGCGCGCTGGCGAGGATGGTGAGCGAGCCGCCCTCCTCCGCGGCGCGCGCGGCCCCGAAGAACCGCTTCGGTCCGATGAGCGCGCCGGCGTCGACGCCTCCGCTGAGGGTGCGGCCACCGGCGGCGGCGGCGTTGTTGTGGGCGCGGCACAGCCGGGTCAGGGAGTCCAGCAGGATCACGACGTCCTCGCCCGCCTCGACGAGCCGCCTGGCCCGTTCGATCACCAGGTCGGCGAGCGCGATGTGCTGCCTGGGGGCCTGGTCGAAGGTGGAGGCGTAGACCTCGCCGCGTACCGAGCGGCGCATGTCGGTGACTTCCTCGGGGCGCTCGTCGAGCAGCAGCACCATCAGCCGGGCTTCGGGGTGGTTCCCGGCGACGGCGGCGGCGAGCTGCTGGATGAGAACCGTCTTGCCGGTCTTGGGCGGTGCCACGATGAGCCCGCGCTGTCCCTTGCCGACGGGCGCGAGCAGGTCGACGACCCGTCCGGCGAGCCCGGCCGCCGGGTGTTCGAGGCGGAGGCGCTCGTGCGGGTGGAGGGGCGTCAGGTCACGGAAGTGACGGCGCCCGCGCAGCGCGTCGGGGGTACGTCCGTCGATGTGCGCCACGTCGGTCAGGGAGCGCCGGGCGTCGTGCCTCCCTTCGATGAAGTCGCCCTTGCGCAGGCCGAATCGGCGGATCAGCGCCGGGGAGACCTGGACGTCGTCGGGGGCGGGCAGGCAGTCGGTGGCGCGCAGGTGCCCCTTCCCGTTGCCGTCGATGTCGAGGACACCGGTGACGAGCTGGGGCTGGGGCTGCTGCCGGACAGGCGGGTGTTCGAGTGTGGTGGTCATGGTGGGCCGGTCCTTTCGAGGACGGAAGGCATGAGACATACGAAGGAAGGGGGTGTGGATCCGCGAGGGGGAGGGGCGGTGTACGCGCGCCTCCGGCGGTGGGGAAGCAGGACCTCGGCCACGGAGAACCGCTGCTCACGAGGTTTCTGCGGAAGAGCCGGCGCACCGACCGGGATCGACGGGCGCAACAGCGAACTGGGAGAGGAACCGCACCGGCGCCCCGAAACGGGGGCGTACACAGATGCTGTGGGGAAGCGTAACACCCACGTCGCCGTCATGGCGAGGAATACGGTGCTTCCACCTACCTCAACACGGGACCGTCCCTGGCTGTTCCGGTGTCGGGCCTCTCCTGGCCCGGACCGGAGTGTCATGGATCGGTGCCAGATGTCCCCAGACCATAACGATCCGGGCGGACAGCGGACTTGACCTCCTACGCTGCACTATCTTCACGTCATGTCCACGCCGCCCAAGCCTCCGCAGGAACCCGAGCAGCCGTCCGGGGCGCCGGCTCCGCCGAGTGCGTATCCGTATCCGAGTCCGCAGTCGCCGGGCCCAGGATCGGCGGCGAGTTACCCGCCGCCCGCCGCGCCCGTGCCGGGCCAGCAGAACTTCTACGCCACCCCGACCCTGGTCGGCCAGCCGGGCCAGCCGGGCCAGCCGGGCCAGCCGGGCCAGCCGGGCCAGCCCGCGGCCGGATATCCGTACGGCGGGCAGGGACCGTATCCGCTGGTTCCCCCGCCGCCGTCCGGTGGCGGAGGCGGGGCCGGGCGAGCGGTGCTGTGGGTGGCCGTGGGCGCGGTCGTCGCTTCCGCGGCCTGGGCGGCGGGCGTCTTCCTGATCGGCGGGAAGGGCGCCGACGCGGACCTGCGCGGTTACACGGCGCCGGCGAACCTCTGCTCCAGCACGGACTACTCCTCCTTCGAGACGGAGTACCCGGACAACGACGGCTCGCCGACCCACAACGCACTCAAGGATCCGGCTCTCGACGAGAGTTACTGCAGCATCAACCTCAAGAAGACCGGGTCGAGCTACGCCGACGCCTACCTCTCCACGCAGGTGGACCTGCACCGGAAGTCCGACCCGGGGCCGGAGTTCACGGCCATGTGGAAGAACTACGGGGAGAGATACCCCGATTACGACGTGGAGACCGTCGAGAACCTCGGTGAAGAGGCCTACCTGGTCAGCGAGGACACCACCACGAGCAGCTCCACCAGTGGTTCCCTCTACGCCACGCTCGCCGTACGGGACGGCTGGACGACGTACACGATGAGCTACAGCGCCTACCTGTCCTCCTACGACGATGACGACGACAAGGACCCGCCGTCGCTCGACGACGTGAAGGACTGGCTGAAGACGGACTCGAAGGCCACGCTGGACCAGCTCAAGGACTGACGCCCGCGCACACACGGTGGCCGGCTCACGGGGTTTCGCCCCTGGGCCGGCCACCGGTGTGTTCAGCGCGCCTGGGCCTCCTGCGTGATTCGCTCGAACCGCGCCCCCATCGCCTCGGCCAGCGCGTGCGCCCCCGACAGGGGCCGCACCATCACCGTGAGCCGGTCGATGAGCCCGTCCTCGTCGACATGGATGAAGTCGCAGCCGCTCAGTTCCCGCCGGCCGACCCGCGCGCTGAACACCAGCGCGTGGTCGCGGCCGTCGGCACCGGCGAGTTCCCGCTCGTACCGGAAGTCCTCGAAGACCTCCGTCACCGCGCGCAGGATCGCCGCCGTGATCGCCTTGCCGGTGTAGGGCTTGAACACGACGGGGCTGGTGAACTCCACGTCCTCGGCGAGCAGGGCCTCCACGGCCTTGAGATCGCCGGCCTCGACCGCCTCTCGGAACGCGCGCATCCGATCACCTCATACTCAATAAGTTGACTAGGTGTGGATGACAATAATCACCTGCTGTTACCGTGTCCACATGTCGCTCAAGTACGCCGTCCTGGCCGCCCTCCTGGAAGGTGAGGCCTCGGGCTACGAACTGTCCAAGGTCTTCGACGTCTCCCTCGCGAACTTCTGGCCCGCGACGCCGCAGCAGCTCTACCGCGAGCTGGAGCGACTCGCCCAGGACGGCCTGATCGAGGCGCGGGTCGTGCGGCAGGAACGCCGGCCGAACAAGCGGATGTTCACCCTCACCGAGGCCGGCCGCGAGGATCTGCACGCCTTCGCCGCCGCACCGCCGCGCAGGCCCACCGCCATCCGGGACGAACTCCTCATCAAGATCCAGGCGATGGACGGCGTCGGCGTCGACCCCGAGACGACCCGCGCGCAGATCGAGGAACGCCGGAGCTGGGCCCGCGGCAAGCTCGACCGCTATCTGCGGGTGCGCGATCGTCTCCTCGCCGGGCGCACCGAGGACGAGTTCCTGCGCGAGGCCGACCGGATCGGCCCCTACCTGACGCTGATGGCCGGCATCGCCTTCGAGGAGGAGAACCTGCGCTGGTGCGAACGGGTTCTGCTGCACCTGCGGCGGCGTACCGCCGTAGGCTGACGCCGATGTTCAGCCCCGAAGGACCCACGCTGCGCGAACTCGCCGTCCAGGCCCTGTCGTCCGTCGAACACGGCTACGACCTGCTGGCTCCGAAGTTCGACCACACGCCTTTCCGCACCCCCGCCCCCGTCCTCGACGCGGTCGTTTCGGCCCTGCGCCGGACCGGCCCCTACGACGACGGCCTGGACCTGTGCTGCGGCACGGGCGCCGGCGTCGACGCGCTGGCCACGCTCTGCCGAAGCAGCGTCACCGGCGTCGACTTCAGCGCCGGGATGCTCGACATCGCGCGCGGACGGGCCCGCCCGCCGCAGCCGCGGGTGTCCTTGGTGCGGGCCGACGCGCGTGCCCTGCCGTTCACGGACGCCTTCGACCTCGTCGTCAGCTTCGGCGCGTTCGGGCACTTCCTGCCGGAGGAACTGCCCGGCCTGTTCGCCCAGGTGCACGAGGCGCTGCGGCCCGGCGGGCGGTTCGCGTTCCCGGTGCTCGCGCCGCCCCGGCCGTCGTCCCCCGCGTTCTGGATGCTGCTCGGCTTCGACGCCGTCATGCGGGTCCGCAACGCCGTGTGGCGTCCCCCCTTCGTCATGTACTACCGGGCCTTCCGGCTGGGCGAGGTCCGCCGGGAGCTGGAGCGCGCCGGGTTCCGGGTGGACCTGCACGCCCTGCCCGAGTTCGGCAGGCGGGGCGACGGAAGCCCGCGGGTGCGGATGGTCGAGGCGCGCCGCACGGAGCGACGCGGACCGGGTCAGTCGGCCGCCGGCAGGGTGAACGTGTAGACCAGAACCTCCTGCCGGGTCTCCACGACCAGGTCGGTGATCTCCAGCGGCCGGGCGTACTGGTCGTGCACGTGCCGGGTCACCCGCATCGACGGGGCGCCGTCCGGGCGGGTGATGGAGTCCCGGTGGTGCAGGGTCAGTCCGGCCCGGCGCATCCAGTCGTAGACGCGCCGGAGCTGCGGGGAGCCGGTGGTGTCCGCGCGGTCGCGGTAGCGGGCGAGTTCGTCGACCTCGGCCAGTGCCACCGCCGAGAAGGACGTCACGGCGGTACGCAGGGGGCGTCCGTCCGCGCCCGTCGACCGGTAGCGGTGGACCAGCGTCGGCCGGTGCGGGGCGAGGTCCAGTGCGGTGGCGTGCTCGGGCGGCGGCGGCTCCCAGCTCAGCGCGGTGAGGTCCACCGCGCAGGCGTCGTCCGCGGTCCGGGAGCCGACGGGAAAGGCGAGCCAGGCCGGGTCGGCGACCGGCGCTCCCGGCAGGACGGCGTGGCTGCCGCGCCGGTCGGTGGCGACCAGTCCGTCACGGCGCAGCACCTCCAGCGCCTGTCGGACGGTCACCCGGCTGACTCCGAAGTGCTCGGCCAACTGCCTTTCCGCGGGCAGGCGTTCGCCGGGCGGGATGGTGCCGTCGTGCAGCTCGCCGAGCAACTCCTTCGCTATGCGCCAGTAGAGGGGCTGATCAAGGGGGATGGTGCGGGCCATGCCGCGCGCCTCCTGTGGTGACGTGCCGTGCGGGCGTGTTCGTCACCAGATCTAGCATTGGTCTAAACCAACACCGCTCCTTACACCCACAACCCGCCCCCAACACACAAAAACGCAAAAATCAATTTTCCCCTTTATTCCCTAAAAAAAAAAAAAAAAAACAAAAAAAACT
>NZ_JARGEF010000500.1:0-1567 GCF_033794725.1 Streptomyces sp. ID05-39B
CACACCCACACCCCGACCCGAACAAGCCACAGTGACGGGGGAACAAGGAAGGGGTGCCACCTGGGAGGGTGGCACCCCTTCTGACCTGCAACCTTCTGACCTGCTACGCGGTGGGTGTGGGATTTGAACCCACGGTGACTCGCGCCACGACGGTTTTCAAGACCGTTCCCTTAGGCCGCTCGGGCAACCCACCCCGCGCCACCCGGTGAGGGGTGACGCGGGGACAAGAGTAACGGGTGACCACGGGCGTGTGGTGTCGGCTTGGGGGTGGGACCGGGGTCAGCTGTCGCCCTTGCGGGAGCCGAGGGTGAGGTCGACCGTGTGGGTCTTGCCGTCGCGCTCGTAGGTGAGGGTGACCTTGTCGCCCGGCTTGTGGGTCCAGATCTCGCCGATGAGGGTCGGGCCGCTGTCGATCACCGTGTCGTCGAGCTTGGTGATGACGTCGCCGGGCTTGAGGCCGGCCTTGGCCGCGGGACCGCCCGCCTCGACCGCGGCGGCACCGCCCGCACCCTGGTCGGTGATCTTCGCGCCGTCGGTGGACTCCTCCAGGGAGACGGAGGCGCCGATCTTGGCGTAGACCGGCTGACCGTTCTTGATCAGTTCCTGGGCGACGTACTTGGCCTGGTTGATCGGGATGGCGAAGCCGAGGCCGATCGAACCGGACTGGGCGGTGCCGCCCAGGCCGCCGCTGCCGGTGGACTGGATCGCGGAGTTGATGCCGATCACGTTGCCCTGGGCGTCGAGCAGCGGGCCGCCGGAGTTGCCCGGGTTGATCGAGGCGTCCGTCTGGAGGGCGCTCATGTACGAGGCGCTGCTGCCGGTGCCGTCGGAGGAGGCCACGGGGCGGTTCTTCGCGCTGATGATGCCGGTCGTCACGGTGTTGGACAGGCCGAAGGGCGCGCCGATGGCGATCGTCGAGTCGCCGATGGCGACCTTGTCGGAGTCGCCGAGGGTGAGGGGCTTGAGGTCCGAGGGGGCGTTCTTCAGCTTGATGACCGCGACGTCGTAGCCCTGGGCGTGGCCGACGACCTCGGCGTCGTACTTCTTGCCGCTCGGGAAGGTGGCGGTCACCTTGCCGCCGTCGACGGCGTCGGCGACGACGTGGTTGTTGGTGACGATGTGGCCCTGGGTGTCGAAGACGAAACCGGTACCGGTGCCGCCCTCGCCGTCACTGGACTCTGCCTGGATGGTGACGGTGGAGGGCAGCGCCTTGGCGGCGACACCGGCGACGGTACCCGGGTCGCGCTTGACGGACCCGCCGCTGTCGGAGGCGGAGACGGTGGTCGAGCCGGTGTCGTCGTTCTTGGCGAGGGTGTAGCCGAGGCCTCCGCCGAGGCCGCCCGCGACGAGCGCGGCGACCAGGACGGCGGCTGCGAGGCCGCCGCGGCCACGGCGGGCCTTCGGCGGGGCGGGCTGCTGGTAGGCGGCGCCCCAGGCGGCCGCGTCGATTCCGGTGGCACCGGGGTTCCCGGGGTGCGCGGAGCCGTGCGCCGAGCCGTGGGCCGAGTGTGCGCCGAAGCCGCTGTCGGCGTAGGACGGGGTGGGCGGCTGCGGCGCACACTCGGCC
>NZ_JARGEF010000501.1:0-1543 GCF_033794725.1 Streptomyces sp. ID05-39B
AAAGAGCGTTTTGTCCTGGCCAGGGCGTTTGATAACTGGCGCGATGTTGCCGCTTTGGTCGGCCCGTGCCGGCGTGTGAGGATCCGCCCGTGGAGTGTGATGTGTGCGGGCGGTCGATGTGGCGGTGGCCGGTGCCGCCGACGGTCTGGGAAGAGGAGATCTGGTCCTGTTCCTGGTGCCATGCGGCCACCCATGTGGGCGGCGAGTGGTTCGAGATGTCGCGACCGCCGTATCTGCCCCTGGGGATGCGCTGGGAGAAGGCCGTCGCGGATGGTCTTGCCTCTGGTGTCTGCCACGCGTTCGGCATTTTCGACATGACGCTGTGCGGCATTCAGGAAGCCGGCATGTCACCGTCCGACTACTTGTGGCTGCCGGAACGGGAAGATGCGTGCGGCGCCTGTCGGGAAGCGGCGAGTCTCATCGATAGCCGCTGGCCGCGGTCGATGAGGAGTGAGGATGCGCGGGTCAGCGTGGCCCGGCGGCTATGAGTCCTTCCAGTTCGGAGTCGACTCTCGGGTGAGCCTGCGGCTCATCAGGTCGATCATCGCGAGTTGGACCATCGCTTCGGAGCGATGGGGGTGGGTTTCGTAGTCGCGGGCGAGGCGACGGTGGTGCATGAGCCATCCGAAGGTCCGCTCGACGACCCAACGTCGCGGAATCACCTTGAAGCCCTTGTGAGCGGGGTCGCGGCGGGTGATTTCGACGTCGATGCCGAGGCGGGCGCCGTGGTCGATGACCTTGGTGCGGTAGCCCGTGTCGGCCCATGCCTTCGTGACACGCGGATGGTCTGCGGCGATGCTCGAGAGAACCTGAATGCCGCCGGCGTTGTCGGAGACGTTGGCGGCTGTGACCAGCACGGCCAGGAGGAGGCCGAGCGTGTCAACGCCGATGTGCCGTTTGCGGCCCGCGATCTTCTTGCCCGCGTCGATGCCCTGGCCGGCCGCGGGCACATTGGCCGAGGTCTTGATGCTCTGGGCGTCCAGGACGCAGGCGCTCGGCTCGGCGTCGCGGCCTTCGGCCTCTCGGACCAGTCGCCGCAGGAGACCGTTGAGTTGGTCGAAGACCTCGTCCTTCTGCCAGGCGGCGAAGTACCCGTAAACCGTCTCCCATGGGGCGAAGTCGTGCGGTAGGTACCGCCAGGGGATCCCGGTCCGGTCGACGTAGAGGATGGCGTCCATGATCCGGCGCAGATCGTGCTCGGGCGGTCGGCCGATGTCCAGGCCCTTCCCTCTTCGATTGGCCCGCCATGCTGTCAGAGTTGGTTCCAGCAGTGCCCAACGGGCATCGGACAGGTCACTCGGGTACGGCCGCTGTCGGCGAGGCATGTTTCCGTAGTACCGATGTCAGCCGTCCCGCCACAGGGCGCAAACAGGCGTGACCGGGGGCGTGTTGGGATCAGACAGGAGCGAAGGGACCGAAACGGACCCTCGAAGGCCGTCACCCGTCCCATCTGCCACAACAAGCGTCTACCGCCTCAGCCGGCCCGAAGCGGTCCGCCACCTGAACTGCAATGAAGCACCCCCGTCGGGACAAAACGCTCTTT
>NZ_JARGEF010000502.1:0-1518 GCF_033794725.1 Streptomyces sp. ID05-39B
TCGCCGGGGTTCCCGGGACGGGGGGTGCCAGCGGGTAGGAGGTCTGCGGGCCGTCGGCCGGGGTGTCCGCGTCCGTCAGGGGAGCCGGTCCGCCGGTGAGATCGGCGAGCATCCGGTCGACCTGTCCGGCGTCGGGGCGGCCCCGCGGGTCCCGCACGAGCAGCGAGGTGAGGACGGGGGTCAGCGGTCCGGCCCGCCGGGGCGCGGGCACGTCCTCGCCGAGCACGGCGGCCAGGGTGGCGAGCGTGCTGCCGCGGCGCAGCGGGTGATGGCCCTCGACGGCGACGTACAGCAGCATCGCCAGGGACCACAGGTCGGCGGCCGGGCCGCCGTCCTTGCCGCTGACGCGCTCCGGGGCCATGAAGTCGGGTGAGCCGATGACGGCCCCGGTGGCGGTGAGGCTGACGGACTCGCGGACGGCGGCGATGCCGAAGTCGGTGAGCACGGGCCGGCCGTCGGGGCGCAGCAGGACGTTGGCCGGTTTCACGTCGCGGTGCTCGATGCCGACGGCGTGCGCGGCGCGCAGCGCCGACAGCAGGTCCCGGCCCAGTCGGGCGGCCTCGGCCGGCGTCAACGGGCCGCGGTCCAGACGGTTGTGGAGCGAGCCGCCCTCCACCAGCTCCATCACGATCCACGGATACGTGGCGTCGCCGCCGTCGACGATGTGGTGGATGGTGACGACATGGGGGTGATGGACGCGGGCCAGCGCGCGGGCCTCCCGCAGGACGCGCTCGCGCAACAGGCGGGCGCCCTCGGGGTCGTACTCGGCGAGGTCCGGGTCGGGCGGCCGTACCTCCTTGACGGCGACGTCGCGGTGCAGCGCGAGGTCGTGCGCCCGCCACACGACGCCCATGCCCCCGCCGCCGAGCCGCTCGACCAGTTCGAACCGGCCGTCGACGACACGTCTGTCGGATCCCCCTGTGCTCATGGAGAGGGAGCTTAGGCGTAGGGCGCGCCCGCTCGTGCCCCGGTGTGACCTCCCCGTGCACCTGCCGTGCGGGGCGCGGCGCGAATGGGGCCGCGGGGCCAGGGGCATGCTCCGGGTGGGGTCGATTCCGGCGGGCCGCGCCGGCCGGAGGACCGGAGTGCCCCTTTCCCCCCGCCCGCATCCCACGAAGGACATGCGTCTTGGCTCAAACGATCCCTGAGGCACCGTCAGCCCGTCGTCCCGGCCGTTCCTGGACCATTCGTGTGGTCGGGCGCCGGGACCGCACCGCGTCGGTCACCTGCTCCTCCGCGTGCGCGATGCCGCCGCGCTCGCGCGACCTCGCGGCCCTGCGCCGCTTCGCCGAAGCCCATGCCGCCGCACACGCCAGAGCGGCGACCGTACGGTACGACGCCGCCTGCTGGTGCCGGCACGAGCGGTGCGCGGCGCACGAGGGCACCCGGATCTCCTGCGCGGGCGCGGTCCTGCTGGTGCTGCGGCACGATCCCGCCGTGGGCCAGGTGTGGACGCTCAGCGAGGTCTGCTCCGCCTGCGCCGCGTTGATGCCGCACACCCGGATCATCGGCCGCGCG
>NZ_JARGEF010000503.1:0-1466 GCF_033794725.1 Streptomyces sp. ID05-39B
GTGCGGAAAGCGGTGGGGCCGGTGGCCTTTCCTTGCCGGGCCGGTGGCGTGAGGGCGGGCGGGGTGAGCATCCGGCTCTCCGGGCCGTCTCCCTCCGAGGGACTGCTTCCCTCCAGCTGCCGTGCCAGCCACAGCAGTTCGGCCAGCTCGCGCGGCGTCGGGGCGGTACCCGCGGCGGCGGTCAGGAGCGCGGCGAGCCGCCCCACGGCGGTACCGTCGCGCTGCTGTGGGGTCGTTTCAGCAACCGGCTTCTGTCGAGCAACCGGTTCCTTTTCAGTAACCGGTTCCTGCGGGGTAG
Source organism: Streptomyces sp. ID05-39B (assembly GCF_033794725.1). Taxonomy (NCBI): domain Bacteria; kingdom Bacillati; phylum Actinomycetota; class Actinomycetes; order Kitasatosporales; family Streptomycetaceae; genus Streptomyces; species Streptomyces sp. ID05-39B. The sequence continues at coordinate 299 of NZ_JARGEF010000503.1, forward strand.
CCGGTTCCTGCGGGGAAACCGGTTCCCCCTCCGTTACCGGTCGGCCGTCAGAAGCCATCGCCGTCCGCCGTAGCGCTCAGGTACGGCATCAGCTCGTCCGCCAGCGCGTCGCGGGAGTCCGCGTCCAGGCCGGCGACGCCCGTGAGGTAGAGGGCGTTCAGGAGTTGGTCGGTGGCGAGTTCGCCGTCGGCGGCGCGGTTCAGGAAGCGGTTGATGAGGTGTTCCGCGTCACCCGCCGGGGTGTCGAGGTGGGCGCGGACGATCTCGGTGAGCTGCTCGCGGTCCGGGCGGCGCAGCCGCAGGCGGACACAGCGGCGCAGGAAGGCGGGCGGGAACTCGCGCTCGCCGTTGCTGGTCAGCACCACGAAGGGGAAGGCGCGGCAGCGCACCCGGCCCCGGGTGACCGCGACCGGCTCGTCCGTGCCGTCGGCGAGTACCTCGGCGGTTGCGGCCTCGGTGAACTCGCGGGCTGCGCGCATCAGTTCGGGAATCTCGTACTGGCCCTCCTCCAGCACGTTCAGCAGGTCGTTGGGGAGGTCGAGGTCGCTCTTGTCGATCTCGTCGACCAGGAGGACGCGGGGCCGGTGGTAGGGCAGCAGGGCCGTGCCGAGGGGGCCCAGGCGCAGGTGTTCCTCGACGTCGGCGCTCGCGGGCGGGACGCCCTTCGTGCCGCCCGTGCCCGGCGCATCGCCCCCGGGCCTCGGGTCTCCCGCCCGCCATGCCGCCCGTCGGGCCGCGTAGAGCCGGGACAGCGGGTCGTACTGGTAGAGCCCGTCGGAGAGGGTGGAGCGGCTGGTGATGTTCCAGCGCAGGACCGGGCCGAGCCGCAGTTCGCGCGCGACCGCGTAGGCCAGCGAGGACTTGCCGGTGCCGGGCGGCCCGGTGACCAGCAGCGGGCGGCGCAGCACGAGCGCGGCGTTGACGAGCTGGACGGTCTCGGGGGAAGCGACGTAGGTGCGGGCGCGGTGCGCGCGGTCGGGGGAGACGGCCGCCCGGTCCTCGGTGTCCCGGGGCGCGGGCAGGACGGGCTCGCCGTCGAACGCCCGCCAGGGCGGCGGCGCGGGCAGGTCGTCGATGCCGTCGTGCGGCTCGCTGTTCCCTGTGTAGACGGACCAGTGGGGCATGCGGGATCTCTCCGTGCGGTGAACTCGGCATACGGGTGCTCGGG
>NZ_JARGEF010000504.1:0-1426 GCF_033794725.1 Streptomyces sp. ID05-39B
GAGCATGGCGAACAGGACGTTGATGCGTTGGCGGGCGAGGCGGAGGAGGGCCTGGGTGTGGGTTTTGCCGCGGGCGCGTTGCTTGTCGTAGTAGGCGCGGGAGGCGGGATCGGCGTTCATGCAGGCGAAGGCGGAGAGGAACATCGCGCGTTTGAGCTGGCGGTTTCCGCCTCGGGGTGCGTGTTCGCCGTGGATTGAGGTCCCCGACGACTTCGTGGTCGGGGCGAGTCCGGCGTAGGAGGCCAGGTGGGCGGCGCTCGGGAAGCTGGTGCCGTCGCCGACGGTGACCAGCAGGACGGCGGCGGTCCTGACGCCGACGCCGGGCATCGACGTCAGGACCGGGGAAAGAGGGTGGGCCTCCAGCAGGACGTTGATCTGGGCTTCCAGGGCCCGGCGCTGTTCGTGGACAGCGGCGAGCGAGCGGGCCAGGGAGGGCACGACGATGTCGAGGGTGCCGGTCCCAGGGACCACGACGGTCTGCTCGTCCAACGCCTCGAAGACATCGTCGATCAGCCGCTGGGCCATGCGCGGGGCCTTGGGCCGGATCAGCTCGACGAGCCTGCGGCGGCCGGCTTTGCGCAGTGCGGCGGGGGAGCCGTAGCGCTCCAGCAGCCAGGTCACGGCCTGATGGTCCAGACGGGGACCCAGAACGCGTTCGAGGCTGGGATGAAACTGGGTGAGCAGGCCGCGTATCCGGTTGGAAGCGCGGGTGGCCTCGGCCGCGAGGTCCTGGTCGAAGCCGACGAGGACCGTGAGTTCGGCGGTGATCTCGTCGGTCAGTTCGAGGGATCGCAGAGTGTGCGGCATGGTGCGGGCCGCATCCGCGATCACCGCAGCGTCCTTCGCATCGGTCTTGGCCTCGCCCGGATACAGGTCGGCGATCCGCCGCATCGCCAGGCCGGGCAGGTAGGCGACCTTGCAGCCCGCGTCCCGGGCGACGGCCAGCGGCAGGGCGCCGATGGAAGCGGGCTGGTCCACGATCACCAGGACGGTGCCGAACTTCGCGGCCAGTTTGTCGAACGCGGCCCGTAGTTTCGGCTCGCTGTTGGGCAGCTGCTTGTCGAAGACCTTCTTCCCGGCCGGAGTCAGCCCGTGCCCGTGATGAGAGCTCTTGCCGACGTCCAGGCCGAGGAACACGCCCACGTCTTCGGTGTCGAACATCGCGCCCTTCCAGGAGAGTTGATTCGTGCCGGCCTCGGCAGTGGTGTCGTACGCGCGCATCCACGTTATGCAGACCTGCCGCCCGCGAGCTGTCCGGCATTGCGCCGGACCGGGTGGTGGCCGGACCTCTCATCAGCGTCTCCGACGGCACCTCCCGGGCCCGGTGACACCACCCCCCAGGTCATCCGTTCGACAGGGGGACACAGTCATGCCGGGCCCGGAGGCCAGCGGCCCTCTTGCAGGACCGCGAAGAACATAACGGGGA
>NZ_JARGEF010000505.1:0-1403 GCF_033794725.1 Streptomyces sp. ID05-39B
GTGGAGGAGGCGGGCGTGGGGGGTTCGGGGTTCGAGCCCGGCTCGCTCAGACCGGCCGTCAGCTTCGGCGCGGGCTCCGGACTCCGCGAGGCCGTCACCTCGGCCGGCGGCTCGACCGCCGCCAGTGAGGCCAGCAGTTTCCCGTACGACTCCCTCTTGCGGCCGCTCGGAGTCGAGCGGCCGGTCTCCCACGCGCGCACCGTCTCCCTGCTGACACCCAGTCGTGTCGCCAGCTGAGCCTGTGTCAGCGAGCCCAGCTCGCGCAGGCGTCGACGTTCCTTGGGTGGGGGGAGCGGGGTGTCGAAGCTCTGGGTCACAGGGCACCCTTTCGTACGAAAAAGTACATAAACGTATATTGAGCGACACAACGGGGGTTCGCCTGTTACGACGGGAAAGCGCGTGTCGTTGCGACCATGGCGGGCGTGATCCAGATGACCGCTCGCCGTTCGTCGTTGCCGCTCCTCCTCGCCAGGCTGCGTGACCGATCCCCGGGACTGGCCGCCGGACTGCTCGGCGGTGTCCTGGCGGCCGGGCTCGGGCTCGGCTCGTTCGCCGTGCTGGTGATGGTGCTGTGGATCAGCTCGCCCTACCCCGACAGCGGGCCCGGCGGTGCGCTGCACGTCGCCGCCGCGCTGTGGCTGCTCGCGCACGGCGTGGAACTGGTGCGCGCCGACACCCTGTCCGGGGTTCCCTCGCCCGTCGGCGTCACGCCCCTGCTGCTCCTCGCCGCACCCGTGTGGCTGCTGCACCGGGCCGCGCGCGACGCGGTGGACGGGGCGGAAGGCGCCCCTCTGGCGAGCGCCCGCACCGCGTGGACCGGGGTCGCCCTCGGCTACCTCGCCGTCGCCGCCGCCGTCGCGGGATACGCCGCCGGAGGCGCCCTGCGGCCCTCCTGGGCGTGGGACGCGGTGTCCCTGCCGGCGGTCGTGGCCGTCGCCGCGGGGGCGGGGGTGTGGACGGCGTACGGGCATCCCCGTGGGCCGGTGGAGCGGGTGCTGGTGCTGCTGCCGCGCGGGGTGCGGCGGCTGGTGCTCGGTGTGGAGGGGCGCGAGCGCGTGGGGGTGGCCGTGCGGGCGGCGGGGGCGGGGGCCGCGGTGCTGCTCGGCGGCGGAGCCCTTCTGGTGGCCGTCTCGTCGGTGTGGCATTTCGGGGCGGCGCGGGGGGCGTTCCTTGAGCTGACGCAGGGATGGTCGGGGCGGTTCGCGGTGCTGCTGCTGTGCGTGGTGCTGGTGCCGAACGCGGCGGTCTGGGGGGCGGCCTATGCCCTGGGGCCCGGGTTCGCGCTGGGCGCCGGGCATGTGGTGGCGCCGCTGTCCGCCGACCCGGCACCGCTGCTGCCGCCGTTTCCGCTGCTGGCGGCCGTGCCCGAGGCGGGGGTGGGCGGGGCCCTGAACTGGGCCGCG
>NZ_JARGEF010000506.1:0-1346 GCF_033794725.1 Streptomyces sp. ID05-39B
GGTTCACGTTGGTGGGGCTGGGACTGTGCGTGCTCGTGCCGCAGACGTTCGCGGCGGCGGGGAGGCTGTTCCCGGGGGCCTCGGACGCGGCCGTCGCCCGGCTCAACGTCTTCAACTACGTCGGTTTCCTGATCGGTTCGCCGTTGGTCGGGGCGCTCGGAGACGCGTGGAGCTACCGCGGGGCGATGGGTGTGCCGATGGTGTTGGTGCTGGTGACGTTCGTGTACGCCAGGTCGTTCGCTCCTCAACCGGACCGATACGGTGGCGGGCATGAGCGGCCGCGCACAGCTGATGTGGGACGAGGCAGTAACGGGGTATGACTTCGGTCCGGATCACCCGATGGATCCGGTTCGGCTGGCCCTGACCCGGCGACTGGTAGAGGCTCTCGGGCTCGACCGGGAGGTGGAGGTCGTGTCCGCCAAGCCGGCCGGGGAGTCGACGCTGCGGCTCGTCCACCGGGAGGACTACATCAAGGCCGTCAAGGCCGCCTCAGCCGATCCGCGGGCGGCGGACACGTCGTACGGGCTCGGGACCGTGGACGATCCGGCCTTCGCCGGCATGCACGAGGTGTCCTCGCTGATCGCCGGGCTGTCGGTGGGCGCGGCCGAGGCCGTGTGGCGGGGGGACGCGCTGCACGCGGTGAACTTCTCGGGCGGGCTGCACCATGCGATGCCCGGAGGCGCGGCGGGGTTCTGCGTCTACAACGACGCGTCCCTGGCCATCGCGCGGTTGCTGGAGCTGGGGGCTCGGCGGGTCGCGTACGTGGACGTCGACGTGCATCACGGAGACGGGGTGCAGGCGGCCTTCTGGGAGGATCCGCGGGTGCTGACGATCTCGCTGCACGAGCATCCTCGGACGCTGTTTCCGCAGACCGGGTGGCCGGAGGAGACCGGGGCGGGGGACGGTGAGGGGGCCGCGGTGAACGTGGCTCTGCCCGCGGGGACGGGGGACGCCGGGTGGTTGCGGGCGTTTCACGCGGTGGTGCCGGAGCTGATCGCGGACTTCCGGCCCGATGTGCTGGTCACCCAGCATGGGGCGGACACGCACTTCGAGGATCCGTTGGCCCATCTGGCGGTGTCGTTGGACGCGCAGCGGGCCGTGCAGGTCGCCTGTCATTCGCTCGCGCACGAGTACGCCGGGGGGAAGTGGGTCGCGTTGGGTGGGGGTGGATACGCGGTGGTGGATGTCGTGCCGCGCTCGTGGACGCATCTCGTGGGGATCGCGGCGGGGCGGCCCGTGCAGCCGGAGACGGTGATTCCGCAGGGGTGGCGGCGGGAGGTTTTCGCCCGTACGCGGCAGTTGGGGCCGGTGCGGATGACTGACGGGCGGTGGCCGGTGTCCTGGGG
>NZ_JARGEF010000507.1:0-1335 GCF_033794725.1 Streptomyces sp. ID05-39B
CCCCAGCCCCCCGTTGACCCCCGTGCCGGTGCCGCCTGGCCGCAGCCGATTCGGCACGACCAGCGGCAGCCGGTCAATCCCGGTGCCGCACCGCTGGGTTACACGGCGGCCGTGGAGCTGTCCTCCGATCGCCTGCTCAACAACAAGAAGCAGAAGGCGAAGAGCAGCCGTCCGGCGGCCGGCGGTGGCCGGTTCAAGATCGGGGGGAAGAAGGAGGAGGCCGAGCGGCAGCGGAAGCTGGAGCTGATCCGGACCCCGGTGCTGTCCTGCTACCGCATCGCCGTCATCAGTCTCAAGGGCGGGGTCGGCAAGACGACGACGACCACCGCGCTCGGCTCCACCCTCGCCACCGAGCGCCAGGACAAGATCCTCGCGATCGACGCGAACCCGGACGCCGGTACGCTCGGCCGCCGCGTGCGCCGCGAGACCGGGGCCACGATCCGTGACCTGGTCCAGGCGATCCCGTACCTCAACTCGTACATGGACATCCGGCGGTTCACCTCGCAGGCCGCCTCCGGCCTGGAGATCATCGCCAACGACGTCGACCCGGCCGTCTCCACTGCGTTCAACGACGAGGACTACCGGCGCGCGATCGACGTGCTCGGCAAGCAGTACCCGATCATCCTCACCGACTCGGGCACCGGTCTCCTCTACAGCGCGATGCGCGGGGTGCTCGACCTCGCGGACCAGCTCATCATCATCTCGACTCCGTCGGTGGACGGCGCCAGCAGCGCCAGTACGACGCTGGACTGGCTGTCCGCGCACGGGTACGCCGAGTTGGTCTCACGCTCCCTCACCGTGATCTCCGGTGTCCGCGAGACGGGCAAGATGATCAAGGTGGATGACATCGTCAGCCACTTCGAGACGCGGTGCCGGGGTGTCGTCGTCGTGCCGTTCGACGAGCACCTCTCCGCCGGTGCCGAGGTCGACCTCGACATGATGCGGCCGAAGGTGCGGGAGTCGTACTTCAACCTCGCGGCGATGGTCGCGGAGGACTTCGTCCGGCACCAGCAGATGCACGGCCTGTGGACCAGCGACGGCAACCCGCCGCCGGTCGCCGCCCCGCCCCTGCCGGGCCAGCCCGGCCACCCCCAGCAGCAGTACCCGTACCAGCCGCAGGCCCAACCCCAACCCCAGCCCGGCCAGCCGTACCCCGCCGCTCCCCAGCAGCCGGGCGGCCAGCCGTACCCACAGCAGGGGCAACCGCAGGGCCAGCCGCAGCAGCCGTACCCCCAGCAGGGCCAGCCGCAGCAGCCGTACCCGCAGATGCCGCAGCAAGGCCAGCCCTACCCGGACCACGGCCAGCACTCCCCGTACCCCCAGCACCCCCAGAAC
>NZ_JARGEF010000508.1:0-1333 GCF_033794725.1 Streptomyces sp. ID05-39B
CGTGGGGGGTGGTCATGCGGCTGCTCCCAGCGGGGTACGGGCGGACACGGGCGCGGGTAGTTCAGTGACGGAGGCCGGGGCGGGGTCGTCTGGGGCCGGGTCGTCCACGTCCTCCAGGTCGTCCAGGGATATGAGGGACAGCTGCCCGACGACCTGGGTGAAGCGGCGGCGTGGGAGAGCGGGGACGGGGGTGGGCTCGTACGGTCCCGGCTCCGGCAGCGCCGCGGTGTGCACCGGCGCGGGGGCGGGCGGCGTCTTGCGGGGCCGGGACGGGGCCTTGACCACCGCGGGGACGGTACCGTCGTCGGGGACCACGGTGACGCCGTCCAGAAGTCCGAGGTCGGCGGCCGCGGCCAGGACCTGCATGCGGGTCGCCGGCCGCGACAACCCCAGAGCGGTGACCAGGATGGACCGCTGCCAGTTCGTCTTCCGCGCGTCCAACCCGGCGGCGGCGGCAACGTCTTCCGGCCGAGTGTGGGCGGCCAGCGCCCGCAGCACGGCCAGCTTCTGGGTTGTGTGGAGCTGCTCCACGGGTGCGGGCTGCGGCTGCTCCTGCAACTCCCGCCGATAGTCCACGAACAGCCGGTGGCGTTCCAGCGGGGTCCGGCCGCCGAGGACGGCGTACGGCTCCGCCAACTGGCCTTCCGGGGTGAGGCTGGCGCCGTAGGTGTCGCAGGCCACCATCACCGGGCAGCCCACACACACCTCCACCGCCGCCGCCTCCCGGGCCGCGCGCACGTCGCGGTCCTCGCCGCCATCGAGGTCGGGGGCCTGCCAGGCGTCCACCGACACGGTGTGGTCGGCGGCGGCCAGGTGCGGCTGGTCGGGATCCGGGGCGCACCCCCGGTACCGGAAGTGCGGGTGCTCGGTGAACGCGGCGTAAGCAGCGGCGGCTTCGAGTCGGGTGGGCTGTCGGGTCATGGGTGGGATCCCCCTTCCGGGTCGCGGTGTGTGGTCAGGGCGTCGGTGAGGACCTGGTCGGCCTCGGCGACAGCACGGTGGGCACGGACGGCGGCGTCGAGGCGGATGGTGAACGCCTCCCAGTCGCGGTGCTGCTGGCCGTCGGTGAGACGGCGGGCGGCGCGCTCCGCATCGAGAGCGCGCCGCAGGCGGTGCAGGTGCCGGAGTGTGGCCGCTACCGCTGTGAGAGCGGCGAGCGCGGCCAGGACGCGGACAGGGACGGGGGGTGCTGGCACGACGCTCACCTCACTTTCGGGGTGTGCCAGACGCAGGGACAGGACTCGGGGTGGCGCAGAGGGGTGGGGCCTGTCGCTTATACCAATCTCCAAGCCCACGAGCAAGGCCAAAACCACCTATACCTTTTTCTTTTTTA
>NZ_JARGEF010000509.1:0-1251 GCF_033794725.1 Streptomyces sp. ID05-39B
AAGCAACGACCACTCGCGATTCGTCAGATCCCCCCGACCCATGACCGAACCAACGAGCGACCAGTCAGAAGGTCACATGATCCGCCGGACAGTGCCTAGGGCCTCCCGTTCGGACCATGCCGGGCTCGCGGGGTCTGGCACCGCACCTCGCCGCGTTGTCGTCAGTTGCGGGGGCTGCACCCTGACTCCCTCCTCCGCCTTGCGGTGCTCCCCCACTGCCCGAAAGGTGTGGGAGGTAGCCCCAGCACCAGACCTCGCTCCCGGATCCCGCCTGATCCAGACGAAGGAACCTGGTCCCGGTCGGGCGGCCGAAGTGGACTCCCCGCTGGTCACGGGGAGTTGTGGCCCGTGCGAATGGCATAGGCGGGGTGACTGGGCCTTATACCACCTCGTGTGGTGCTGTGCGAACAATTTCTGTTATTCGGCGCAAAGAGCTGAAAGCAGACGGTCGTCCGCGTTACTGTCAGTTTCGTGTTCGCTGCAGAACGTCGCCAATTGATCCTCGAAATGGTGCGAGCCAACGGAGCCGTGTCGCTCCGTGAACTCGCCCGCGTCGTCCAGACCTCCGAAGTGACCGTACGGCGGGACGTGCGCGCACTGGAGGCAGAAGGACTCCTCGACCGCCGGCACGGCGGTGCGGTACTGCCGGGCGGTTTCACCCGCGAATCCGGCTTTCCGCAGAAATCCCATCTCGCGACCGCCGAGAAGACCGCCATCGCCGACCTCGCCGCCAACTTCGTCGAAGAGGGCGAGGCCATCGTCGTCGGCGCCGGAACCACCACCCAGGAGCTGGCCCGTCGGCTCGCCCGGATCCCGGGACTCACCGTCGTCACCAACTCCCTGCTGGTGGCCCAGGCGTTGGCCCACGCCAACCGCGTGGAGGTCGTCATGACCGGCGGCACCCTGCGCGGCTCCAACTACGCCCTCGTGGGCAGCGGAGCCGAACAGTCCCTCCAGGGGCTGCGGGTCTCGCGGGCCTTCCTGTCCGGGAGCGGGCTCACCGCGGAGCGCGGTCTGTCCACGTCCAACATGCTGTCGGCGTCGGTCGACCGGGCCCTCGTCCAGGCCGCCGCCGAGGTCGTCGTCCTCGCCGACCACACCAAGCTCGGCACCGACACCATGTTCCAGACCGTGCCGACGGACGTCATCACCCGGCTGATCACCGACGAGCCGCCGGCGCACGACGACCGGGCCGGCACCGAGCTGCAGGCTCTCGCCGACCAGGGGGTGCAGATCGCCGTGGCGGGGGCG